>DATADG010000166.1:0-13821 GCA_036258655.1 Gemmatimonadales bacterium
CGACGAGTTGCGTCCCGGGGCAGGGCCCGCGATCGTGATTTCGTTCCTGTTGACTGCCCTCACCTGTGGCTTTGCGGCCCTGTGTTATGCCGAGTTTGCCGCTATGGTCCCGATCTCCGGTTCAGCGTACACCTACGCGTACGCATCGCTCGGAGAGCTGGTCGCCTGGATTATCGGGTGGGACCTGATCATTGAGTACGCGGTGGGCAACATCGGTGTGGCGATCGGGTGGGCGGGCTACTTCCGGGAGTTGCTCTCACATTTCGGGATTGCCCTGCCACCCTGGCTCGCCACGGATTTTCGATCGGCGCACACCGCCGCCGAGGCAGTGGCCAAGGGCGCAACTGACGCGAGCACTACTTACCTGGCTTCCGCCATCGAGCAGGCTCCGACTGTGCTGGGCTTCCCCTTCATCGCCAACTTGCCCGCATTCATGATCGTGGCGCTCATAACCACGATTCTCGTCATCGGCATTCGGGAGTCGGCAAATTCCAACAACGCAATGGTAGTGCTCAAGGTGGCCGTCATCCTCTTCTTCTGCGCCGTTGGCGTTACGCTGATCAAGCCAGTGAATTGGAGCGACCCGGCACTGGGTGGCTTTGCTCCCAACGGATGGGCGGGGATCAGCGCGGGCGCTGCGATCATTTTCTTCAGCTATATCGGATTCGACGCTACGTCCACGGCCGCGGAGGAAGCGAAAGACCCGGCGAGGGACATGCCATTCGGCATCATCATGAGTCTGGTGATCTGCACAGTGCTGTATATCGTGCTCTCCCTGGTCATGTCCGGGATGGCGCCATGGAACCGGCTGGGAACGGCCGAGCCCATGGTCACAGCCCTGGCGCTGGCGGAAGGGTCGCCACGACTGATTGCGATCTCCCGATTCATCGTCTCGCTTGGGGCCGTGATCGCCATGACCAGTGTGCTCCTGGTCTTTCAGTTGGGGCAGCCGCGAATCTTCATGTCGATGGCGCGTGACGGACTGCTCCCTCCCTTCCTGGCCCGCGTCCACCCGCGCTTCCGAACGCCGTACGTTGGCACCCTGATCACGGGGACGTTCGTGGCCTGCTTCGCGGCATTCGCGAACATCGCCGAGGTTGTGGATCTCACAAACATCGGTACCCTCTTCGCATTCGTGCTGGTGTCGGCAGGCGTAATCGTGCTGCGAAAGACCGATCCCGACCGCCCCCGGCCCTTCCGCGCGCCGCTGGTGCCGTTGACGCCGATCATCTCCATCGTGGCGTGCCTGTACCTCATGCTCCAGCTTCCCACGTTGACCTGGATCCGGTTTGGTATATGGCTGGGGCTCGGCTTGCTGGTGTACCTGCTATATGGAATGCGGCACAGCCGCTTGCGTCAGCAGCTCAGAACGAAGGGCGAGATTTAGGCGTCCACGGAAGTGGCGAGCAGCAGGGCGCCGGCGACTGCGTTCACCGGGGCATCGGTGGGTTGAAACGAGCCTTCCTGGGTGAGCTTGGCCATAAGGGCTCGCCGGAGCGGTTGGTCCGCCGCCAGAAGTCCGCCGGTAACGGCAACCGGGACTGGTGGTGTCAGATTCATTCGGGGCAGCAGACAAATGGCGAGTTGCGAGAGCTCCCGGGCGGCATAATCCGCGATGCCTTGCGCCAACGGATCGCCTTCAGCGGCGACTGCCAGCACGTGAGGCGCCAGCCCGGCGACTTCGGCCGGCGATGCACCTGCCGCCCATCGCACGAGCGAATCGAAGTCGCCGCTGCGAGTGGCGTGCAGCAGCCTCGCGCTGAGCGCCGTCGGTGGGCTCCGGCCATCGTGGGCCCGGCTGACGGCGCCGAGTGATGCCCGGCCGATAGCGTAACCACTTCCCTCGTCTCCCATCTGCCAGCCGTACCCACCGATCCGGTGTTGCTTGCCGGTGAGATCCCGCCCCACGGCGACACTGCCGGTGCCTGCGCTCACCACGATGCCCGGGCCACGCTCGAAAGCCGCCACGAGGGCGATTTCGATGTCCGTCGTGACCACCACGTGCGAAACCACGTTCTCATTCCGGAGCGCGGTGCGGAGCTCCTCGCGCTCGGGTTCCCGTCCGGCGCCGGCGGCACCGACCACCAGCACGTCGCCCGTTACCCGTCCCGCAGCTGACAGCGCACGACGGACGACCTCGACTATGGTGCTGGCTGAAGCGAGCGCACGACCCGGTCTCACCGCCGCACCCGGGCCCTCGGCCCGGCCGATGATCTTTCCGTCTTGCGACACTGCAACAGCCGACTTGGTCCCGCCTACGTCGGCGCCGATCAGGATTTTCGAGGGCATGTTATCTCGGGTCGACCAGAGTCCGCGACACTTGGGCGGCTTGGGGCCGATAGCTCAGCAGGATTCCTATACCGACTGCGAGTGTGGTTCCCAGCGGCACATACCAGGGCCAGGCTAAACTACCGACTGGACCGAGCAAGTGCACAGTCGTCGACAGCTGCCTGGCGAATACGACCACGAGCATGATGACCACAGTGCAGCTCACCGAACCGACAATGTCGCGGCCGCTCGCCCGCGGCCACCATGTCGCCAGGAAGTAGGTTCCCAGGAGCGCACCATAGGTGATGGACGCAATCGACAGCGCTAGAACCACAATGGGAGTCCCGGTTCCACTGGCGTAGAAGTAAAAGAAAAGTGCTCCCCCGATGAGCCCGAGCCCCCACAGCATCGAGAACAGACGCCCCACTCGCAACAGATGAGCTGGGTCCCTCCTTCCAGTCCAGCTGACGTACAGGTCGTGCGTCATGGAGGATGCCAGGGCATTGATCGAGGAGCTTATGGTGCTCATGGCGGCAGCCAGGATTCCCGCGATGACGAGGCCGGAGAGGCCAGGCGGCAGCCGTTCGATGATGAACCGCGGGAAGATCTCGTCTGCCGCGATGGCTTCGGGTGCGAGACCTGCCGCCCAGATCGCCGAGCCCACCAGCAGGAATAGAAGAAACTGAAGAATGACAACCACACCCGAGCCGATCAGCGCCACTCGGGCATTACCAAGCGAACGGGTTGCCAGAAGCCGCTGCACAATGAGATGATCCGTGCCGTGAGAGGCAGCCGACAGCAAGGCACCTCCTACGAGCCCTCCGAGCAGACTATAGGTCACCGTCAGATCGAGAACCGGATTGACCAGCCGAAGCTTCCCGGCTTGGCCGAGGGCATCAATCGTAGGCCCTACGCCGCCCGCGAGCTGTAAGGCAATGAGCAGTGCAGCCACTCCGCCGGCGAGATACACCGCGAGCTGCACCACGTCGGCCCAGACGACTGCTTTGAGCCCACCAAAGTAGGTGTATAGCAGCGTGGCTCCACCCATGGCGAGAATCCCGACCGGGACGCTCCAGCCCGTGACCAGGGCCAGCGGAATCGCGCCGGCAAAGATGCGAACGCCGTCCCCGAGAAACCGGGTGACCAGGAAAACCATCGAGACCAGCCGCCGCGTGGTGCTGCCGAACCGGGACTCCAGCCGAGCGTAGGCGGTTTCCTGCTCGCCCCGGAAGTATCCCGGCAAGAGCCAGACGGCGACGCCAATGCGGCCCACCAGGAATCCAAAGGCAAGTTGCAGAAAAGTGAGATCTCCCCGGGCACCAATCCCGGGAACCGATATAACCGTCAGCGCTGATGTTTCGGTGGCAACAATGGACAGCAGCACCGCCCAGGCGGGCAGATTGCGGGCGCCGAGAAAGTAGTCCCCCGCAGTCTCCTGGCGACGCGTGGCCCAGAACCCGATTGCGATCGTCACCACCCCGTACAGCGCGATGACGATGAGGTCGGGAGAGCTCAAGGGTGTGAGCGGTGAGCGGTCAGTGGTGAGCTGGAGAAAGACGGTGAGCGGGAAGTGAGCGTGAACCGGGGAGAAGCCGCTGTAGACTGAGCATTGAGGGGGAGAAACAACCCGTGCTCACATACGAAAGCGGCCAGAGAAACCAATCTTCTCCAGCCGCTAGCTTACTGCTCACCGTTTACCGCTTACCGTCATGCAGTAAAGCTGCTGCCGCATCCGCAGCCGCCGGTTGCGTTGGGATTACTGAAGGTGAAGCCGGAGCCCTGCATCGAGCTCACGTAATCGATGGTGACACCGCTCAGGTACTGAGCGCTGAATCCGTCCACAAAGACTCGAACGCCGTTCACGTCGGAGACCATGTCGTCTTCCAACGGGCGCTCTTCGATGTTGAGACTGTACTTGAAACCGGAACATCCGCCCGGCAGGACGCTGACTCTGAGACCAGCGGTCTCGGCCGGGACCTGCTCCTGTGCAATGAACTTCTGCACCTCTTGGGCCGCTCGGCTGGTCAAGACCAGGGAGAACCCGCTTGCAGGAGCCTGCTGCTCCAGACTGCTCATTCCAACTCCTTGCGAGTTACGGGGTTAAGCAGCGACTGCTGCTCCGACAACGTTACCTTGACTGAGAGAATTCTAAGCCGTCCTCTGCGGTCCTGTCAACGCTGGCAGCAAGCCGCTGGTCCGCTCGCAAGTTACGCTGAATCAACGCGAAAGCCGCAACCGAGACGGCTCCATAGAGCAGCCCTCTCAGTGGCGCGCCGGTGACCAGCGCCCCGATTGCGAACACAGCAGAGTAGACCGAAGCCACACCAGCAACCCAGTTCATCCACGATAGTGCACCCCCGGGGATGGGATCGTCACCGTACCCGAGCCGGCTGGAAACGGAGCGCCAGCCCGGACCTCCTGGCCTGACCCTCCGGTAGAACCGGTCCAGCGTCGCGGTGCTTTCAGGAGCCGTCGCCAGAGTTACGCCGAGCCAGACTGCAGTCGTAACGCCGACGGTGATCAGCATTGTCTTGGCGTACGAAGCACTGCTGGGATTGGCCAGGTCGTACTCCATGGAAGCCAGAAGCACCGAAGTCACAAATGAGGCTGTCATCGCGCTGATTTCCGACCAGGCATTCACCCGCCACCAGTACCAGCGCAGGATGAAGACGAGTCCGGTCCCCGCGCCGAGTCCGATCAGAAGCTTCCATCCCTGCTCGACGCTGGTCAGAAAGCTCATCACGATCAAGGAGCAGACCATGAGAACTGCGGTCGCTATCCGGGACGCCAGCACCTGCGCGCGAGGACTTGCCTGAGGCCTGATGAATCTCAGGTAGACATCGTTCACCAAATAGGAAGCACCCCAGTTCAGGTGGGTGCTGATGGTGCTCATGTAGGCGGCGGCAAACGCAGCGAGAAGAAGTCCCTTGAAGGGTGAAGGGAGAATATCCACCATGACCCTGACATATCCCTCCTCGGGATTGGTCAGGCCAGGATATCTGAGCAATGCCACAAACCCGACGAGAATCCAGGGCCAGGGTCGAATAGCGTAATGCGCTATGGTAAACCAGAGCGTGGCGAGCAGGCCGTGCCGCTCGTCCTTGGCCGACAGAATGCGCTGAACTACGTAGCCGCCTCCGCCCGGCTCCTGTCCCGGGTACCACGTCGCCCACCACTGAACGCCGAGAAACACGAGAAGAGTAGACAGCGGAAGCCAGGCCTGGTCAGTCGGTGGGATGACGCCGAAGGCAGCTTCGGCCGAGCCAAAACGTTCCCCGACCCTGGTCGTCAGCATGTCCAGGCCTCCAACAGCATCGACCGCCAGTACGGCCAGCAGAATTGAACCTCCCATTGCCACTACGAATTGGAACACATCGGTGACAATGACACCCCAGAGTCCCGACAGCACGCTGTAGAGTGCGGTGACGCCGAAGAGAAGGACTGCTGCTGCCCACGGGTTCACATCGAGGGTGATTGCAAGAATGGTGACCATCGCCCGGGTGACCCAACCCATGATGATCAGGTTGATCGGTAGAGCAAGGTAGAGGGCTCGAAATCCGCGCAGCACTGCTGCCGGCCGGCCGCCATACCTCAGCTCGGCAAACTCGACGTCGGTGAGCACGCCGGCTCGCCGCCACAGGCGGGAGAAGAAGAAAACGGTGAGCACGCCCGAGAACGCGCCGTTCCACCAGAGCCAGTTGCCGGCCACGCCGTACTTGGCGACCAGACCGGCCACGGCCAGCGGAGTATCGGCTGCAAAGGTGGTTGCCACCATCGAAGTACCGGCCAGCCACCAGGGAAGGGATCGCCCGGACACGAAGTAGTCGGCGAGCGATTGGCTCGCCTTTCGGGTATAGGCGAGCCCGATGGCCGCCGAGATCACGAAGTAGAGCGCGATGACGAGCCAGTCGGAGAGCTGCAGCCTCATCGGATCTCCTCCGCAAGGGTGGTCATTACGAGATCGGCGACAGCGGCACGCACGGGCGCCCAGCGGGGGTTGTTACGGGTCGGGTGAACCCGGTTACTCAGCAGGACGATGGCAAGACGATGCTGCGGATCAATCCAGAGCGAGGTGCCGGTGAACCCGGTGTGTCCAAAGCTGCTGGTTGACAGGCTCTTGCCCGCGCTGCCATCCAGACTCGGCGTGTCCCATCCCAGTGCCCGGCTCGAGCCTAAAACGAGATCCTGGCGCCGGGTGAATTCTCGGACTAGGGGGTCTCCTTCCTTCCACTTCTCAATCATCGACTCCGCGAAGGTGAGCACATCTTCCACCGAACCAAACAGGCCGGCGTGTCCGGATACTCCTTCCATTGCGGCAGCATTTTCATCGTGGACCTCTCCCCGGAGCATTCTACCACGCCAGGGATCCAGCTCCGTAGGAGCGATCCGATGGTGCCAGGCTGCGGGCGGGAGGTATTGGAGTGAGAGGAGTTCCAGCGGCGTAAACACCCTGCGGTGCAGCAGGGAATCGATGCGCTCCCCATAGACGAGCTCGATCGCCCGGGTGAGAATGATTGCTCCGACGTCGGAGTAGAGGGCTACGCTCCCCGGAGTGGTCTCGAGTGGCGTGTTGCTCGCCAGAGCAAAGATGTCTTGCCGGGTGTGAGCCTCCTTATAAAACGGGCGCCAGCCTGGCAGTCCGGACGCGTGGGATAACAACAACCGGACGGTGACCCGCTCTTTGCCCGTTCCGACAAAATCAGTCACATATCGCTGGACAGGAGTATCGAGAGCCATCAGCTCATCCGACACCGCCAGCATGATTCCAGTGGCGAGTCCGATGACTTTGGTCAGGGAGGCAAGATCGTAGATCGTGGTGGCATCCGGACGAGTAGTGTCGGACTGGCCCAGGCTACCGGTGCCGTAAATAAACCGCTCTCCGTCGCGACTGACGCCGAGCACTGCTCCGGGAGCAGCGCCCTGCTGGATAACCGAGTCCAGGTAATGCATCACCGGTTGCCAATTTGTTTTCGGCGACAGCATCGGGGAGACGGGTTGAAGGGCTTCGTCTCCTGAGGAGCACGCTAGAATCGCCGCGGGCAGAAGCCAGCAGCAGCGAATCACTGAACCTGTCGTTGTAGTCCCCAACCCCGGGAATATTCCGGCGGAATGGAGATCGGCAGCCGTCCGGTAATTGGCGTTACCCCGGCCAGTGCACCGGCCACGGCCTGCTCGGTCACCGGGTTGGATCGCCACCCTATCAAGTAGGACCAGACGTCAGGCAAGCCACTGATCAGGTACGGGTTGCCGAGCGAGACCAGGATGGTGGGACGTCTCCTGGACGTCGCGGTAATCAACGACACCAGTGAGTCGGGGAGCCCCAGGGAGCCGCGCGACTCCGTTGGCTTGTCGGAGACTGCGAATAGAGAGACCGGACTCCGGGCGAGCACCGCCGTCGCCGAATCGTAGCTGGCCGGGCCGCTGGCCGGCCACAGCTTAAACGACGTGACGGCAAATCCCCTGGAACGAAGCTCCGCCGCCAAGGCGTTTCCTATCGCACGATTTGTCTCTTCGCCGTACGTGACCAGGCTGAGTGGAGGACGCAACCGTTCGAGATTGTGAACCGTTCCATTCACGTCCTTGACCAGGACGATGGAGCGTGCGGCAATGGCGCGAGCTTCTTCGCGGAATTCGGATCGGCCGACGATCAATGGTATGCTGTCGAGCGGGACGGTCCGGCGAGCGAACAGACCCAACCGGCGTTTGACCTCCAGGACCTTCCGGACAGAACGGTTCAATCGCTCGGCCGAAATTTCCCGCCGGGCCACTGCTGCCACCATCGCATCAATCGCGATCCTGGGATCCGCCGGCTGGAGCAGGAGGTCCGAGCCGGCCAGGAATGCGCGCACTGCACCATCGGCCCCGTATGCCGTAGCAATGCCGCCCATGTTGAGCGCGTCCGTGACGACCAGCCCATTGAATTTGAGCGAGTCACGAAGAAGCCCGGTGAGAATGGTGGGCACTACGGTACCAGGTCGCAGCTGGCCACCATCAAAATTTGGTAACGCAATATGAGCGGACATGACGGCGGCAACGTTGGCGGCTATGGCGCTGCGGAAGGGAACCAGCTCGACCGAGTCCAGCCGTGACCACCCCACATTCAAGACCGGCAGCGCTATGTGGGAGTCGGTGCCCGTGTCACCGTGTCCGGGGAAATGCTTGGCCGCTGCCAGCATCCCGTGTTCCTGAAGTCCCCGGATCTGTGCGGCGACCAGCCGACCGACTGCCCCGGGGTCTTCGCCAAAAGAGCGCACATTGATGATCGGGTTTGCCGGATTGTTATTGACATCGGCCACCGGAGCAAAAGCCAGGTGAATGCCCACCGCGCGGCCCTCCAGCGCAGTTATCCGGCCGAGGGTATACGCGTCGAATTCCCGCTCGGTCGCGGCTACTCCCATATTGGGAGGAAATGGCGTGCCCCCATTTAGTCGAATGGCGGTACCGGCCTCGAGGTCCGACGCAATCAGCAATGGAAGAGGCGACCGCTGCTGCAGGCGGTTAAGTTTTGCCGCCAAATCAAGGGGGGAGCCGACCGAAACGATGAGGCCGCCGACGTGGAAGGAATCCACCCAGGTCTGCACCCGCCGAAACGCTTCATCATCGAACGCCTGGTAATTACCGGCGACCCAGGGCATGACGAGCTGCGCCACCCGATCGCGTATTGAGAGCGAGCCGAGCAGTTCGTCCACGTCGACCTCCTGCGGGGTCGGCTGTGGCGGGAACTGGGCCGGCTGAGGCTGAGACACCGGCCCAGCCGGGCCGCAGCCATAGACTGCCAGGAGGAACAGCGCGAAATGCCGGAACGTCACGGATCGAATATCCTGTCAGCGATCTTAGCGGGGTGCCTGGCCTGCACTGCTAGTACGCAGGTGCAGAATGCGCCCGCGGCTCCAGGTGCCTCGGCGGCACGTGTACGCCCCGGGCTCGAGGTGTTGCTGAGAGATAGCCTGGCGCTGGTGGAGAACAGGCGCATTGGTCTGGTAACCAATCAATCCGGAGTCGACGCTCGGGGAAGGCGCGGCCTGGATTTGATGCTGGCCGCGGGACTGAACGTTGCGGCGATTTTCGCCCCGGAGCACGGGCTCGCCGGCACCATCGATGTGGATCAGTCTCCAGACCGGCGGCAGGAAACCGACTCGTTGACTGGGAAGCCGGTGTATCTCCTGCATGACGGAGTGCGGCTCCATCCGCCGACGCCGGAGATGCTTTCCAGAGTGGATGTGCTGGTGGTCGATCTGCAGGACGCGGGTGCGCGGTACTATACCTATCCCTCGGCGGTTGCCACCATCATGCAGGCTGCTGTTCCGGCTGGTTTGCCGGTGATCGTGCTTGACCGGCCCAACCCGATCGGCGGAGCAGTGCAGGGTCAGGTACAGGATAGTGCCACCGGCTCGGCGGTCGCGCGGTTTCCGGTTGCCATGAGGCACGGGATGACTATCGGAGAGCTGGCCCGTCTGGCCAACAACGTGCTTGGGATTGGGGCCGAGCTTCACGTCGTTCCGGTGCAGGGTTGGCGGCGCTCGATGCTCTTTGACGCAACCGGTCTTCCCTTTATCCCTCCCAGCCTCAACCTGCGGACGCTTGAAAGTCTCCATCATTATCCCGGTCTCTGCCTGTTTGAGGGGACCAACCTGTCGGTTGGACGAGGAAGCGATGCGCCCTTTGAGCAGGTCGGGGCTCCCTGGATTGATACCACCCTCCTGCTCCTCACACTGCGCCGCAAGGCGCCGCCGGGGGTGAGCTTTTCCGGAGTATCCTTCACACCGCGATCGCCTGGCGACGGAAAGTACTCAGATACGCTCGTGATGGGGGTTCGTCTCCGGGTGACCAACCGGGACACCTATGACCCCCCACTGACGGCGGCTTCCATGTTATCGGCTCTCCAAGCAACTCACTCGACCAGCTTTGCGTTCCGGCCAGCCCAGTTCGACCGACTGGCTGGCGGACCGGAGCTTCGAACCGAGCTCGAACGGCAAGTCGAGGTCTCAGCCATCGCTGCACGATGGCGAGAACAGCGGTCGCGTTTCATGCTGCGGCGCAAACCCTACCTGCTCTACGCCGAGTAGTTCGGTGAAATAATTGCCCTAAACAGTTCTGGCAGTTATCCTTTCGCGGCTTGATGTCACCCAGTCGCCGGGGGAGGATGAGCCCAACGTGAAGCTGCTAGGTGCCCTGGAGAAGCCGTTCTACGCCGCGGTTAATCCGTTGGTGCAGCGGCTGATCCGCTCCGGAGTGCGGCCCAACACCATCACCACGGTGGGCACTGGCCTGGTGCTCGTGTCAGCCCTGGCGTATGCGACTGGGCATATTCGCCTTGGTGGGGCATTGCTCCTGCTGAGTGGAGTGGCAGATACGCTGGACGGTCAGGTGGCCAGGAGTGGGGCCATGGTGACCCGCTTCGGCGCCTTCTACGACTCCACCCTGGATCGGGTCGGTGACGGCGCGACTTTCATCGGCATCGGGGCTTTTCTGCTCACGGCACCGGACGTGGCCTACCGGGTACCGGCGATCATCCTTTGTATGATCGCGATTCTGGGCTCGCTCCTCGTGTCGTATGCTCGAGCCAGGGCCGAAGGGCTAGGCCTGGACTGCAAAGTGGGCATTGCCCAGCGCGCAGAGCGGATCCTCGGTTTAGGCATCGCCTCTCTGGTAGCGGGTGCCGGACCCCAGGCGCTACTGCTCGAGGCCATTGTGGCCCTGCTGGCACTTGCGTCCATCATTACAGTGATTCAGCGGTTCGTCTATGTGCATCAGCACGCGGGTCGAGTCGATGAGGCATTGCGGGTTGAGGAGATGATGCACGCCGAAGCGGTGAAGCATGCCGAGGAGGTGACACTCCTCAAGCATGCGACGCTCGACTCCCTGGCAAAAGGACGTAGCAGTGGCTGACGCGAAGGCCCGGACGATCGCGCCGGCGCAGGGAAAACTCGGTGTGCTGTGTGTTGGCTTGGGCGCAGTGGCGACGACATTCATCGCGGGCGTGGAAAACATACGCCGGGGAAGCGCGCGGCCGATCGGATCCCTCAGCCAGATGGGGACGATCCGGCTGGGGAAGCGAACAGAGAATCGCGCACCGCTTATTCGCGAGTTCGTGCCTCTCGCCGAGCTCGATGACCTCGTCTTCGGCGCCTGGGATCCGGTGCCCGACGATGCCTACACCGCTGCGGTGCAGGCCGGCGTCCTCGACCGGCACGACCATTTGGAGCCAATTGCCGGATTCCTGAAGTCGCTCAAGCCCATGCCGGCAGTGTTCGACCAGGCATACGTCAAACGCCTCGAGGGGAAGAACGTCAAACCCGGAGCCAGCAAGCGGGAGTGGGCCGAGGCGCTTCGGAAAGACATCCGGGACTTCAAAAGCAAGCACAAATGCAACCGCCTGGTGATGATCTGGTGCGCATCCACCGAGATCTTCATCAGCCCGGGGCCATCGCACTGGAGCCTGGAGGCATTCGAAAAGGCCATCGACGCAGATGATCCGTCGATCGCCCCGTCGATGCTCTATGCCTACGCCGCTATCATGGAGAAGGTGCCCTTTGCCAATGGGGCGCCGAACCTCACCTGCGACTTCCCGGCCATGGAGCAGCTGGCCAAGAGCAAGGGCGTCCCAATCGGCGGGAAAGACTTCAAAACCGGCCAGACAATGGTCAAGACCGTGCTGTCACCGATGTTCAAGGCCCGAATGCTCGGTGTTGCCGGCTGGTATTCGACCAACATTCTGGGCAACCGGGATGGTGAGGTGCTGGACGACCCGGAGAGCTTCAAGACCAAGGAGGAATCAAAGCTGGGCGTGCTGGAATACATTCTCCAGCCGCAGCTCTACCCCGAGCTCTACGGCAAGATCTACCACAAGGTTCGGATCAACTATTATCCACCTCGTGGAGACAACAAGGAGGGCTGGGACAACATCGATATTTTCGGCTGGCTGGGCTATCCGATGCAGATCAAGGTGGATTTCCTGTGTCGGGATTCCATCCTGGCTGCCCCGCTGGTCCTCGACCTTGCCTTGTTTTTCGATCTCTCACAGCGGGCCGGCTTGAGCGGAATCCAAGAGTGGCTCTCGTTCTATTTCAAGAGCCCACAGGTTGGTCCCGGACTCTACCCCGAGCACGACCTGTTCATTCAGCAGACCAAGCTCAAGAACACGCTGCGGTACCTGATGGGCGAGAAGCAGATCACCCACCTCGGTATCGAGTACTACCTCGAGGACTAGTGAAGTACTTCCACCGGACTCACCTCTCACCCGACGAGGTCCTCGCCGGCGCCGCACAGTTCTTCGGAGCGACGCTCGCACCCATGGAGGAGGGGCCTCGTCGGCGGCAGTATGCCGGAGCAATCGGGCGGATCAGCGTCTCCGTGCAGCCTGAAGGCGGACACTACACGCTGGTAACAGTGGAAACCAACCAAGTGGGCGAGAGCGAGGCCGACAAACTGGCCAAGCGATTTCTCACCCTGGTGCACACCAGGGCGGACCCCAGCCACCGTCCGATCGGGGCCTATTGATCGAGTGCAGATGACAACGACCAACCACGACCCAGTGATACCTAGGAGAAATCCCGTGATGTCTTTCGTCCGTTCGGTCTTCCGATCCACTGCGCACCTGCTGCTCGCTGGAATGGGAGTAGCGCCGCTGCTCGCGCTCACCCCGGCTGTGGCCGCCCAGGAAGTGGCCCAGGGTGCGGGTCCGGAACATCGGCCCGGCGGAGAGGTCAACCTCCGCCTGCCTGATCTCAACCAGGGCGACTTTCTCGGCTTCACCGGGCATGAAATTCTCCTCTCCGGATTGGTGGTCTGCGTGCTGGGCCTGCTGTTCGGGTTGATGAGCTATGCCCACGTGAAGAAGCTGCCGGTGCACCGGTCGATGGCCGAGATCTCGGAGCTGATCTACGAGACCTGCAAGGCATACATGATTCAGCAAGGCAAGCTGCTGGTGGTTCTGTTCGGCTTCATTGGGGCGGTGATCTTCGTCTACTTCGTGCTGACCGGGCTCGAGATCCCCAAAATCCTGCTCATCCTGCTCTTCAGCGTCATCGGCATGGCCGGCAGTTACGGCGTGGCCTGGTTTGGTATTCGAATCAACACCCTCGCCAACTCCCGAACCGCTTTCGCCGCGCTGCGCGGCAAGGCCTGGCCGGTCTCTGAAATTCCGCTCAGGTCCGGCATGAGCGTGGGGATGATGCTCATCTCGGTCGAGCTGCTCTTCATGCTCGCGATCCTGTTGTTCATCCCCGTCGACGTGGCGGGTGCCTGTTTCCTCGGCTTCGCCATCGGCGAGTCACTGGGCGCTGCCGCTCTTCGGATCGCAGGCGGCATCTTCACCAAGATCGCGGACATCGGCTCCGACTTGATGAAGGTTGTGTTCAAGATCAAGGAGGACGACGCACGCAATCCTGGGGTCATCGCGGACTGCACCGGAGACAACGCCGGTGACTCGGTCGGCCCCACGGCTGACGGATTTGAGACCTACGGCGTGACCGGCGTTGCGCTGATCGCGTTCATCGTGCTCGCGGTGCCGGACACAGCCATTCAGGCCCAGCTGCTCGTCTGGATCTTCCA
>DATADG010000167.1:0-5146 GCA_036258655.1 Gemmatimonadales bacterium
CGGCGGACCGCCTTGTCACGACCGAGATCGTACGGTGGCCGGCCGTGGATGTTCACATAGAGCGCCTCGTAGCCGCTCACCGGTGAGCTGACCACCTTGAGTCCCGGGATACGGGCGACCGACCGTGCGGACTCACGCGGGAGGTCGTAGGCAACATGAGCGTCACCTGAACGCAGCGCGAGGACGCGTGTGTTGGGATCGGGGAGAAACCTGAAGGTGAGCCGCTCAAGCTTGGGCATCTGCCCCCAGTAGCCGGAGAAGCGTTCGACCGTCAGATGGTCACCCCTGACGTACTCGACCATCTGGAACGGCCCGGTTCCAACTGGTTTGGTCGCCGGCTCGGTGCCGGGCGCCATGATGCTCCAGTTGGGATGGGCGAGCTGTTGGAGCAGCCGGCGGTTGGGACGTGTCGGCGTGATCTCTACGGTATAGTCATCGACCCTCCGGACGGAGCCATCGCCGATGCCAATCCTGTCGCGGTCAGGCCTTGGGATGCGCCTCATCGACCATTCCACCGCGTCGGCGGTGAAGGCGGAGCCGTCGTGCATCCGGACTCCCTCGCGGAGACGAAAACGCCACGTGTTCGGTGGTCGGAACTCCCAACTCGTAGCCAGCATCGGCTCGAGCTGATAGGTAGGCGTCAGGCGAATCAGAGGCTCATAGATGTTGACGTTGACCGGGTCAATGCCAATATCCGAGCCGACATTGATATCGTAGGCGTCGCCCGGTGCGGCAATAACCAGCTCGGCTCCGGCGGCATCCCCATTTCGATCGCTCAGGCAGCCTGCAAGCGCGGCGAGAGCCAGCCACAGGACCAGGCACCTGAGCGTGCCCGAGGAGAGCAGGAGTGAAGATGTCGCGTGACGCGATCGAGGACGTGTCGGATACAATTGCCGGGTCCGTGGATTCACTCCGGAGTGAGCTCTTCGCCTTCGCGCAGCGTCTGGTCCGGACCCCGAGTCTGCCCGGTGAGGAGCAGGAAGTCCAGACGTTGATCGCAGCAAAGCTGCGGGATCTGGAACTGCACGTCGATATCGTGCCGTCCCGCCCCGAGGAACTGGCAACTCATCCGGCGTTTTGTGATGATGGTGTGCCGTCCGGCGAGCGCATCAATGTAGTGGGTCGATGGGCGGGTTCAGCGAGTCAGTATGATGCTGGAGACCGTAGAGCCCGCTCACTGATCGTCAACGGGCACGTCGATGTCGTGCCAACAGGGGACGAGGCGTTGTGGGCGGACCCCCCGTGGAGTGGCGCTGTCAAAGATGGCAAGCTGTACGGTCGGGGCTCGTGTGACATGAAGGCCGGGCTTGCCTCCGCCATTTTTGCCCTCGAGGCGTTGCAAGTGCTTGGGTACCATCCGCAGGGAGAGGTTCTCGTCGAAAGCGTCATCGGGGAGGAAACCGGCGGGATTGGTACCTTGACGACGATCGTGAAGGGGTATCGTGCGGACGCGGCCATCATCATGGAGCCCACCCGGCTGCGGCCGTGCCCGGTCCAAGCGGGGGCACTTACCTTTCGGCTGCAGGTGCCCGGCCGCTCGGTTCACGCGTGCATGAAGACCGCGGGCGTGAGTGCCATCGAGACGTTCTGCCGGATTCTCGAGGCGCTCAATGAGCTCGAGCGCGACCGCCAGAGAAGCTACCACAATCCACTGTATGCGGAGTCGATGCTCGTGGCGCCGATCAGCTGCGGCACCATCAGAGGCGGTGACTGGCACTCGACTGTACCCGGCGAGGTCATTGTCGAAGGGCGGTACGGTGTGTTGCCTGGGGAATCGGTCGAAGCGGCCCGGCGGGTGCTCTCGAACGCCCTGCAGGAAGCGGCAGCGAAGGATCCCTGGCTGCGATATCATCCACCGACCCTCGAGTGGCTCGAAGGCCAATTCGAGTCAGGGCAGACGGATAGCCGGGCGCCAATCGTTGGGACGCTGGTGGGGAGTCACAGGATCGTGACGGGAGAGGCGCCACGACTCGAGGGGGTCACCTACGGTTCCGACCTCCGACTGTTTACCAATCACGCGAACATTCCGGCCGTGCTCTATGGTCCCGGCAATGTCGCCAACGCCCACACGGTTGATGAATTCGTCGAGCTTCAGGATATCGTGACGAGCACAAAGGTCCTCGCACTGACCATCTACCAGTGGTGCGGAGCGCACGGAAGACCATGAAATGGGGTTGCCAGTCAATGGTTGGCGCGATCGACATCCTATTGATGAAACACCCCCGGGATGCGTTTCGCTGCAACGACCACTTGCTCGCCCAGTGGGAGGATCTCGGGTATCCGAGCTGTCCGGACTACGACAGGGCGCTCGCCGAGTACGAGCAGTTCGTGGAACTGCTCAAGGCACATGTCCCGGTGATTCACTACTTGCCGTCAGCTGACCAGACCGGTGCCGACTCGATCTACGTCCACGATCCCGTGCTGGTGACCAGGCGGGGAGCGATCCTCTGCAACATGGGCAAGGCGCAACGTCGACAGGAGCCCGCGGCCGTTGGAGACTTCCTTCGGAAGCGAGGCATCCCAATTCTCGGGGCAATTACGGGCGAGGGCACGCTGGAGGGCGGCGATGTGATCTGGCTCGATGAGCGCACGGTGGCCGTGGGGCGCGGGTATCGAACCAACGACGAGGGCATCCGACAGTTCCGGCAGCTCATCGACAGCCAGGTGGATGAGTTCATCACCGTGCCCCTCCCGCACTGGCGGGGTCCCGGCGAGGTTCTACACCTGATGTCGCTCGTGAGCCCGATCGACTGTGACTTGGCCGTCGCGTACTCCAGGTTGCTGCCCGTGCCGTTTCGAGAGTGGCTGGTCGCTCGTGGAATAACGCTGTTGGATGTGCCGGACTCGGAGTACGACACGCTGGCGTGCAACATTCTGCCGGTTGCGCCGCGGCGGTGCATCATGCTCGCCGGAAATCCTCGCACGCGCGAGATGCTGCGGGCTGTCGGCGTCAAAGTGTGGGAGGTCGGCGGAGCAGAGATCTGTCTGAAGGGTGCAGGTGGGCCGACGTGTCTGACTCGACCGATCCTGCGCGCCTGAGCATGCAATATCCTCCGGGAAGCCCCGGGCAGGGGGGCCACGGGCCGATCCGCGTTGCCTTCATTGGCAAGGGAGGTAGCGGCAAGTCCACGATAGCGGGGACCCTCGCTCGTCTGCTCGCCCGGGATGGCCAACGAGTGCTTGCCCTTGATGTCGATACCATGCCTGGACTGGCATTCTCCGTCGGACTCGGCCGAACCACGGACGAGGGCATGCCCGCCGAGCTCGGCGAACGGCGTGAGGGTAAGGGATGGGTACTTCGCGAGGAGATCAGCGCCGAGGTGTTGGTAGACCGGTACGCGCTCGATGCACCCGACGGCGTCCGTTTCTTGCAGCTTGGCAAGCTCCCTGGGCATGTTCGCCCGGGCTCGGTGACGGCCTTTCGCCACGTCATTGAGACGTTTCGACGGCCGGGCTGGTCGATCGTTGGCGATCTTGCGGCGGGCACGCGGCAGAGCTTTGCCGGATGGGCTGGCTTCGCATCGCTTGCCGCCATCGTCGTCGAGCCGACACGAGCCGCGCTGCTCGCCGCTCAGCGGCTGCGCCGCGTCGCCGAGTCGATGCCGGGAGCGACGTTCGGGCTCATCGTGAACAAGGTGCGGAGCGACACGCTGGTCGATCGCATTCGAGGCGAGCTCGAGCTGCCGCTTTGGGCCCAGGTACCGCACGATGACGCAGTGGCCGCGGCAGAACGTGCAGGGCTGGCGCCCATCGACGCGGCGCCCGAGTCTACCGCAGTCTCGGAGGTCGTGAGGCTGGTGTCCCGTTTACGCGAACTGAGCGGGGAGTCAGGAGGCGCATGAAGATCGGCGTAATTGGTAAGGGTGGCGTCGGAAAGACAACGATCTCTGGAATCGTCGCGCGGACGCTCGCTCAGCGCGGCCACACGGTCATCGCGCTGGATTGCGACACGAACCCAAACCTCGGGATTGCGCTCGGGCTGACTGCGGAGGAGACGGACCGCCTGGCCGGGATCCGCCAAGCACTGGAAGAGGGCGGCAGTGAGCACGCTCCCACGGTTCCAGAGATGCTCGAGCGGTTCGGAGCCTGGGCGCCGAATGGCGTTCGGCTTGCCGTCGTCACCAAGATCGAGAAGCCCAACCCCGGGTGAGGCTGATGCGGAGTCTCACCTGAGCAGTTGCTCGGGCAGCTCGAGGGAGATGGCAGGGTGGTCGTGGCAGACTTCGAGGCAGGGCTCGGAACCCTCTCGAGGATGAAGCCGAAGCAGCTGGATGTCCTGCTCGTGATCGCGGAGCCGACCGCGAAGTCGCTGGAGATAGCCCGACGTGCGCTGGACATGATCCGCGAGCGGAGCCTGGGCACCGGTCTCGTCATCGCCAACCGCGTCGCTGGTGAGGAGGACCGGACGCTGGTGGAGCGCGCGTTTCCCACCGGCTCGGTGACGGTCGTGCCGGACGACCCGGCGATACGCGCTGCGGACGCGGAAGGGGTCGCACCATTCGATCTGGCGCCTGGCGCACCGGCCGTGCATGCACTCCGTACGCTAGCGGAGTCCCTGGTCGCCTGACGCGGGCTCGAAGCAGCGCTGCGGTGCTACGCGCCTCTGGCTCTCGGATGGAGATGCGGATCCAGAACGTCGCGCAGCCCGTCGCCGAGCAGGTTGAAACCGACTGCCGCCGCGCTGATCGCCAGACCGGGGTAGATCATGAGCTGAGGGGCGGCGAGGAGGAACGGGCGGCCGTCACTGAGCATCGCACCCCACTCGGGGGTCGGCGGTTGCGCACCCAGCCCCAGGAAGTTCAGTGCCGAGATGGCGAGGATCAGCTCACCCATCTCCAGCGTCGCCAGAATCACCACGGATGGCAGGATGTTCGGCATGATATGACGCAAGATGATCCGTCCGTCGCCGGCACCGAGGCACCGCGCGGCCTCGATGAAGTGCCGCTCCCGCAGCGCGAGCACCATCCCGCGCACGATCCGCGCGTAGCTCACCCACCACACACAGATCAGGCCGATCATCACGTTGACGATTCCCGGGCCCAGCGTCCCAGCGATGGCCAGCGCCAGCACCAAGCTGGGAAACGCCAACAGCACGTCCACGATCCGCATCAGGAACTCGTCGAGTAGCCTGCCATAGTAACCCGCC
>DATADG010000168.1:0-1908 GCA_036258655.1 Gemmatimonadales bacterium
GGACTGGAGCTGGTAAAAGACAGATCCACTCGGGAACCAGCCCCCGAGCTGGTGCGCGAGCTGGTCCAGCAGGCGTTTCGCCGGGGGCTTTTGCTCCTCGGTGCCGGCAAGAGCTCGTTGCGGCTGGCACCGCCACTCGTCATCGATGAACAGGATCTTGACGTTGCCCTCGGTATGATCGACGGCCTGCTTGGCGAGCTCGCTTGAGCCTTCCCGGCAAGGTCGTCACCATGCGCGATGCGGTGGCGCAGCACGTCCATGATGGCGATACAGTCGTCATCGAAGGCTTTACCCACCTGATCTGTTTTGCCGCCGGTCACGAGATCATCCGCCAAAGACGACGGGAGTTGACGCTGTGCCGACTCACGCCGGATCTCATCTACGATCAGATGATCGCGGCCGGTTGCGCCCGCAAACTGGTGTTCTCCTGGGCCGGTAATCCCGGGGCCGGCTCGCTGCATGGCTTCCGGCGAGCGGCCGAAGGGAAGGGCCCGGCACTCGAGCTGGAGGAGTACTCGCATTTCGGCATGGTCACCAGGCTCGGCGCCGGCGCTGCACGGCTCCCGTTCGGCACCATGCGTAACTACATGGGAACCGATCTCCCTCGAGTCAATCCACTCATTCGCACGGTGACGTGTCCGTACACGGGCGAGGTGCTCGCGACGGTTCCTGCTCTGAACCCGGACGTCAGCATCATTCACGCGCAGCGGGCCGATGCCCACGGGAACACTCAGATTTGGGGTCTCCTCGGCGTGCAGAAGGAAGCGGCCTTTGCTTCAGAGAGGGTGATCGTAGTGGTAGAGGAGCTGGTGGCGGAGGAAATCATCAGGGCTGATCCAAACCGCACGCTCATACCAGGCCTGGTCGTTGACGCCGTCGTGCTGGAGCCCTGGGGCGCGCATCCTTCATATGCTCAGGGGTATTACGACCGGGACAATGAGTTCTACCTCAGGTGGGAGCGCATCTCGCGTGACCCGCGCGAGCTGGCCAGCTATCTGGATGAGTTCGTGTATGGAGTAGCCGATCGCACGGAGTACGTGGAGCGGTACGGAGGCCTGAACCGGCTGAAGGCGTCAGCGAGGATGTGTGCGGGGGTGAATTATGGGTTTTGAGGGACCCATTCTGTCCGTTGTCGGTCGCTTCGCTGCGCTCAGGGTCACGGTGTGACCGTCGCGCCGGATTATACGCCCGCCGAGATGATGACGGTGGTTGCCGCCCGCGAGTTGCGCGACGGCGAGGTCGTGTTCGTCGGTATTGGTCTTCCCAATCTGGCCTGCAATCTGGCACGCGCGACCCACGCGCCGAACCTGCTCCTTATCTACGAATCCGGTGCCGTGGGAGCAGTGCCGGAACGACTACCTGTCTCGATCGGAGATCCGGCGCTGGTGACCGGCTCGCTGATGGTGTGCAGTATGGCCGACGTGTTCCAGTCGCTACTGCAAAATGGACGAATCGAAGTTGGATTTTTGGGCGCGGCACAGATCGACCGGTACGCGAACCTCAACACGACGGTGGTGGGCGGCTACCACCGTCCCGCCGTTCGCCTTCCAGGCAGTGGTGGGGCCGCGGAAATCGCTATTCATGCACGACGCACTGTCGTGATCAGCCGGCTCGACCGTCGGACATTTCCCGAACACGTGGATTTCATTACCAGCCCGGGACAGCGCAGTCATGAGCGCTCCCGAAGAGACCTGGGAATGCCCGGGGCCGGCCCGATCAAAGTAGTAACCGACAAGGCTGTGCTCGAGCCCGAGCCGGATTGCGGGGAGCTCGTGCTCACCCAGGTCTACCCAGGCGTGGAGCTCGAAGAGGTGAAGCGCTGCATCGGCTGGCCGCTTCGGACCAGGGGCAGCCTGGCTATCGTAGATCCGCCGACCGAACGCGATCTGTACCTGCTCCGGGAAGTGC
>DATADG010000169.1:0-2298 GCA_036258655.1 Gemmatimonadales bacterium
CCACCATAGGCAGGGACCTGGGGGTCATCTGACCGATCGCGTGCGCGTCCGAGCGGCGCGCGAGCGACGTGACCTCAGGCGTTTCATCGACTTTCCATACCGACTTCACGCGCGGGACCCTCTCTGGGTCCCGCCGCTGCGTAGGGATGTAGCCGCCCTCCTATCTCGCACGAAAAATCCGTTCTTCGAGCACGCGGAGGCCGAGTATTTCGTCGCGGAGCGTGACGGCGGAGTCGTGGGCCGAGTGGCGGCGATCAGCAACCGCCTGCACAACGAGACCCACGGCGACCGAGTGGGCTTCTTCGGGTTCTTCGAATCCATCGATGATCAGCAGGTCGCCGACGCGCTCCTGGCGGCTGCGGCCGACTGGTGCCGGAACAAGGGTCACGATGTGCTGCGGGGTCCTGCCTCGTTCTCGGTGAACGACGAGTGTGGGCTGCTGGTTCAGGGCTTCGAGAGCCCGCCGACGCTCATGATGCCGCACAACCCACCCTACTACATCCGGCTGCTCGAGACGGCAGGATTCATGAAGGCAAAGGACCTGTGGGTCTACCAGGGTGGTAGTGAGGAGCGGTATGTCCCCGTTCCGGAGCGGCTGGCCCGCACCACGGAACTGATCCGGCAGCGACAGGGGATCATCCTCCGGCCGCTCAACATCAAGGACTTCGAGGGGGAGGTCGGCCGCATCAAGGAGCTGTACAACTCCGCGTGGCAGAAGAACTGGGGGTTCGTCCCCATGACCGAAGCTGAGATCGATCATCTGGCCGAGCAGTTCAAGCCGGTGGTGATCCCCGAGCTGGTCCCTATGGCGGAGAAAGACGGAAAGCTGATCGGGTTCGGCATCGCTCTTCCCGACCTGAATGTCGTGCTCCGGTCCAATCGCTCGGGCAGGCTGTTTCCCGTCGTGCTCAAGTTGCTTTGGGCGCTCAAGATGAAGCGGATCCGGAGAGCGAGGATCCTGCTTCTCGGAGTCGCTCCCGCGTATCAGGGCAAAGGCATCGATGCCGTCCTCTATCACTGGATCTGGACCCGATCGGGTGAGCGGGGGATCTATTGGGGTGAGGCGGGATGGATTCTGGAAGACAATCCCGCGATGAACGCGGGCTTAGAGAAGATGACCTTCAAGGTGTACAAGACGTATCGGCTGTACGAACGCCGGTTATGAAGGCGCTGGTTACCGGTGCCACCGGATTCGTGGGCAGTCACCTTGTCGAGGTGCTGCTCCGCTCAGGGGTGGAAGTCACCGCGCTCGCCCGTTCACCGCAGAAGGCCGCCAGTCTCATCAGCCAGGGGACTCGCGTCATCGACGGGCATCTCCACACCGTGGCTGCGCTGGAGCAGGCGGTCCAGGGCCAGGATATCGTCTATCACGTCGCAGGCACCATTGCGGCCCGCAGCGAGGCCGACTTCCTACACGCCAACCGCGAAGGAACCCGGAACATGGTCGCGGCGGCGGAAGCTGCGGGACGAGAGCGCTTCATCCTGGTATCTTCGTTGGCCGCGGGCGGTCCTGCCATCCGCGGTTCTCCGCTCACCGGAAACGAACCGGCCAGGCCGGTAACCGCCTATGGCAGGAGCAAGCTCGAGGCCGAACAAGTAGTGAGAGCCAGTGGCTTATCGTGGTCGATCGTCCGGCCGCCTGTGGTGTATGGTCCACGCGACCGCGAGGTGCTCAAGCTGTTTCGCCTTGCCCGCCTCGGCATTGCGCCACTGTTCGGCGACGGCGATCAGGAGCTTACGGCCATCCATGCACAGGATCTCGCGACCGCGCTCGTTGCGGTGGGACAAAGCAGTGCTGCCGTGGGGCGTACCTACATAGCCTGTCACCCTGAGGTGTTCACCACCTCGGACTTCAGCCGCGCCGTAGGCAAAGCCATGGGGCGATCGGTCATGCCGTTGCGGATTCCGGCGGCGCTCGGACGAGGTCTCCTGAGCGTGGCTGAAGTGTCCGCCCGGCTGATCGGCAGGACGACGATTCTGACTCTGGACAAGGCCAACGAATTCTTCCAACCGGCCTGGACCGGCGATCCCGCTCCCCTCATGCGTGATTGTGGGTGGCGCGCGGAGTTCGATTTGTCCACCGGGCTGGCCCACACCTACCACTGGTACCGGGCGGCCGGGTGGCTGTAGCTCTACCTCGAATATCCCGGAACGCAGAAGCGGCGGATTCGAGCTCCCTCAGGGCAGTCGACGTTCTCCTGCTGGCCTATCTCGGACTGGTGACCCTGGTCGCGGCAGTACGGATCGAGAACCGGTCCGTATTCTGGTTACTGCTGGGTGCCCATGGGTTGTTCGTGC
>DATADG010000170.1:0-3313 GCA_036258655.1 Gemmatimonadales bacterium
TGGATCGGCCCAGGGACCTTCGCCTCAGCGCCTTGGCCTCACTCTCGTATCCGCACGTTATCGTGAACCGATACAACCTCAGTCGCCACAATCCACCGATGGATCTGGTGAGCCGGATGGCGTATTGGAAGGTGGCCATGACGATCTTTCTCAGCAGGACCACCGCTGAGCGCACGCTTCGATCGGCTCCGTATATCAGCCGCCGCCCTTACCGCATCATCCCGGGAGCTGTCGACACCGAGTGGTTTCGACCCTCGCCGGCTGACGGAATGAAGTTCCGAGCAGCGCATGATCTGGCAGATCAGCCCTTCCTGCTCGCCGTGGGCTCGCTGACTGCCGACAAGCGTTACGACTTTCTGTTCGAGATGCTCTCCCTACTCGGCTCTCGGCCGCCCCTCGTCCTGTGTGGTGATGGTCCCCTCGCAGGGGAGCTGTCGTCTCGTGCTCGCCGGGCTCAGCTGGATGTCAGATTCCTGGGTCATCTCTCGCCGGAGGAGCTGCGCGGGGCGTACAGCGCGGCCAGCTGCTTCGTGCACGCCTGCGCCGTCGAGACATTCGGCCTGAGTGTGCTGGAGGCAATGGCCTGCGGCTGTGCCATCGTTGCGGCACGAGGGGGAGCCGTCCCCGAAGTCCTGGGCGACACGGGACTCCTGGCATCACCCGGGGACGCGCAATCGTACGCCGGCTTGGTCCAGAAGGTCCTCGCCGACGCCAGGCTCGCTACGACCTTGGGGCAAGCAGCACGTTGCCGCGCAACGCAGGCGTTCTCCCTCAGCAGCATGCGCCAGCTCTACACTGAAGCCGTGGAGTCCGTGTGTCGCCTCTGAGAGCGACTCGAAGCCGCTGAAAGGACCGTGCCGAGTCAACTCCTCCTCACCTACGATTTTCCCCCCATGAGCGGCGGCATCGCTCGTTGGACCGGAGAGTTGGCCCGGCACTATCCCGCTCGATCACTGATCGTCTCCACGGGGCAACAGCCCCACAGCAGGGACACCGACCAGGAGTTCCCCAACCTAGTCGATCGTCTCGATATCCCATCCAGACGGCTGCGAAGCTTGCCGGGAGCGCTCCGGTGGTCGCACCGGGCCGCTACGCTCGCCCGGTTGCCTGGCATGCAGTTCACCTGGTGCGGCAACCTCAAACCGGCAGCGTACCCAGCATGGTGGGCCCGATTTCGTCTCGGCATTCCATATGGCATCATGCTGCACGGTGGGGACCTGCTCATACTACGCCGGCAGATAGTCGAATCTCGAGTCAAACGACGTACTGCCCGAACTCTGCTCGAGAATGCCTCGGTACTGGTGACGAACAGCTCATGGACTGCGAATCAGTGTCGGAGACTGCTGGAGATTCTTGGCATCGGTGCACGAAACGGCTGGATCCAAACGGTTCCGTTGGGAACCGATCCGGTCTTCTTCAGGCCGGGAGTTGACTCGACAGCAATTCGTGACCGCTATCATCTGGACCGGCGCCGCTGGCTCATCACGGTCGCCAGGCTGACACCGCACAAGGGGATAGATACAGTTCTCCATGCCCTAGCCCGGATCGGGAATGAGTACCCGGATCTCGGCTATCTGGTGATTGGGTCGGGGCCAGACGAGGAACGATCCCGTTTGGAGACTCTCGCTCGTACTCTCGACATAGCGACACGAGTACGGTTTCTGTCCGGTGTTCCGGACGCGGATCTGCCGGCGTTGTACAATTGCGCTGTGGTCTATGCCGGAATGTCCAGAGTGTTGCCTGAGAGCGTCGAAGGGTTCGGCATCTCCTTACTGGAGGCTTCAGCGTGCGGCTTTCCGGTGCTTGCAATCCGAGTGGGCGGTATCCAGGACGCCGTCCGCCATGGCGAAACTGGTTTGCTGGTGGAGCCTGATCAGCCCGAGCAGGTTTGCGCTGCGCTACGCAGTCTTCTGGAGGACCGGTCTCTCTCAGCGCGGCTGGGAGCCATGGGGCGGAAGGCTGTTGAGCAGTACTTCAACTGGAATCGCGTCACCGCAGAGATGTTTCGAATGGGCCTCGAGCACGGAACCCGTATCAGGGAGCACTAGAGGGCTGTACGGGCGCTGTGCTCTGGAGAGGTCAGGCCGCCGAGTCTTCCGGACGCACGCTGATGGCGTAGGTGGGACAGTTAAGGACGTAGGCTCCATCAATGGGAGACCAGGTCTGGACGGGCGATAGCACTTCGGCCTTGCCCCGAGCATCGAGGCGGAACACCTGGGGTGCCTGAATCACGCACGAGCCGCATCCAACACACCGCGCTTCGTCCACAAGCACCCGGAGCCGACGGGTCGGATGTATGCCAGCTGTTACTCCGTCGAGCCGGGTGCCGAGCTGGTCCAGAGTGCTCGACGTGGCACGGTATCCAGCCTCGATCAGCTCGTCGGTTTTGTCGAACGCAAACATCGAGATATGCTCGACCCGGGGCTGGACCAAGACGAGGGGGGGTCCCTTCCAGTCACGCAGTTGGGCTTCGATCTGGGTCTGCATGACGATCTCCAGGCCGCGGATGTACGTGGCTGCAAAGCCCCTGGTTTCCGTTTCGGAGCGCAGCACACTGGTGGCAGCCACATTGATGGCGAGAATAGGCCCTTGCCCTAACGAGGCAGCCATCCGCACTGGAAGATTCTCTACCACGGCGCCGTCGACATATGAGCGGCCATTGATTTCCCGGGGTGGAAAGATGCCGGGAAGGGCGCATGACGCCGCCACAGCGTCAGCGACGCGTGCGCTGCGCAGCCCCGGCAGGCCCCACATGACCTGCATACCGGAGTGAAGATCGACGGTGTTGACCAGCAGCCGGCGCTGGAGGTCGTCAAAGGTAAGATCGCCCACGAGGTGATTGATCAAGGCCTCGAGTGGCTCTCGGCGATACAGGGCGGGGGCTAGCAGACGGCGGAAAGCGACATCGGCCCGGGCCACCTGGAATACATCGCGCCGGCGAACGAGGCGAGCTCGCGCCTCCATATGGCGAGTCGGCACTCCCGCGGCCCAGGCCGCCGCGATCAGTGAACCGATACTGGAACCAACGACGAGGCCAGGAACCAGCCCCCGTTCTTCCAGCGCCCGGAGCACACCGATGTGGGCCAGGCCCTTGAGACCGCCACCGCTCAGAACGAGAGTAAAAGGACTATCCGGTATCACTGGCGTGCCCCGACAAGGTTTGCAGCAGACCGCACTGGTTCGAGTAAGTACGTGCAAAAATCGTGCGCCCCGTTCAGACCGGACCAGCCCAGGGTTCCAGGCAAGGCAGTGTGTAACCCCCGTCACAGGGCAATTTAGAGGCCGGACATGTCGCTTAATGGAGGTGAAGTGT
>DATADG010000171.1:0-11034 GCA_036258655.1 Gemmatimonadales bacterium
GATCCGACACCAGCAGTTCCTGCTCGGACCCGTGAACCCAGCCCACGACCCGGCCGGAGGGCAGCTCGGCCACAAACACAGCCTCCTCGGCGCATCCGAGCAAGTGCTCTAGGCGCTGGGCCAGGGCTGCAGTCGAGCTTGGATAGCCCAGAACCCTGCTGAGCTCAGCCAAACTATGTGCGTCCGCTGGGATCGCATTCCGAATAGTCAACGCCTCAGCCATGCTACCACTTCTGTGGTGCCGTAACGGACCGTGCATTAGAAACGCGGCTGCCCGGTTTCTACGGAAACAGTTGCGCCCCGTGTCGCTCCTCCCACAGCGGCGTCAAGTACCGGCGATCGTAAGCGTTATAAAGTGACCGGGCAAGAAGAAAGCCTACAAGGAATGCCAGCAGCATCGTCAACTCCTGCCACAACCGCCAGCTGTAGCGCACCGATCCCATAACTCGCTTGGCCAGAGCCCTGAGCCCAAGTGCGATCAGGAACCAGACCATGATGAACGCCGCAACAAGTCCCATCCTACGGGCTCCCACTATTGACTCGCCTATTAACACCCGGTTGGCTCTGTGGCCTGAGCATCAGGCCGGTAATCGAACCGAAACTAGAGCGCCGACATGAACGCGAGGTCAGCCCAATCCACAAGAAGTATCGTCCACTGTAACATGGGACTACAACAACTCCGTTCCATTTGCCGTTCTGACATTGCAGGAGCCGCAGCCTATCCGCGCAGCGCACCGCGACCCTTTACTCATTGCAGCGGTCGCCCCTGCCTAAATCGCGACCGACGTCTGAACATGCGTTTCCGCCCGACCGGTGATGCTCCCGTGCCGCCGCCGCAGCCACATCAGCCCATACGTCAGAACCAACGAGCCGGCCGCCAACGCGAGGAGCGCCGATCCGCTGAGCTGCAAGGCGTGACCCAGCGATGCCAGCAGCCAGAACTTGGGCACCCGTCCCAGCGCAAACGCGAGCAAGTAGCGTCGCGCTGGGTAGCGGGCGAACGCGCCCAGGATCCGGGCACTCCAGTCCGGCAGCGGAGTGGCCGCGACCAGCAGGCACACGAGAAAGGGCCGCCGGGCGAACAGCTCTGTGAGTCGAGCCGACGCCTGGCGGGCCCGGCCGAGCCCGCGGCTCCGCAGCACGTACCCGTAGCCGATATAGTTCAGGCTCTCCACCAGGACGGTGGTGACTACAGCAACCAGCGCAATCAGGAGCGGCGGGTAGCTGCGGCCGTAAGCCATAAGTACCGGCTCGAACGCCGCAGGCAGCAGCGGCGATGCTGGGCCGTGACACCAGGCTGCCGTCAGGACCAGCGGAATCAGCTCGGTCCAGGATGCGGGTTCATCCATGGGACACCCGCTCGAGGCCGAAGCTGAACATCGCGAGCACGGTCAGCCAGATGGCGACATAGAGTGGGACCACCCGCTGCCGGAGCTGCAGCAGCGTGGGGAATAGCACCGGCTTTCCGGCGAACTTCCCCCGGGGCCTGCTGGGGAAGAGAAACGATTTGTATGTCTCGGTTGTCGCGATGGTGTACCCGGTAGCCGCCAACGTCACCAGCACCAGGTCGGGAGTGAGCTGCGCGAGCAGCAGCGCCCAGAGCGCCGCAAGTGTGGGACTGCGGAAGAACTTGAGAATCTGAAATCCCTCGATCGGAGCGTCTTTCCAGGCCCCGCCCAGCGCCGAGATCCAGGCGCCGGCAGAGCCGACGCAGGCGACCTCGATCAGGGAGAGCTCTGGACCTGCCAGCCGCTGGTACGCAGCAACCAGCGCGAGCATGCCCAGCATCACACCGAGGTATCCCAGACCAAGCACCGCTCTCAACGCGCGGCTCTCCACCGTCGTTCCAAACACCGCGAACTGCATCGGGATGGTGTACTTGGATTGGTCCTCCTGGCGGAAGAACGTCTTGTAGATCTCCCCCAACGCTCGCTCCACCACGTAGACGACGCCGAACAGAACGGCGAAGCCGGCGGGTGCCGTGACATCCAGCGGCAGCACCGCGCCGGCTGCCGCGCCGAGGCCGACGCCGACGAGTATGCTGCGGAGGTATTTCCGTAGCTCGAACCCTTCGTGCGGCGCGTCCTTGTACATCCCCCAGCTGGCGACGTGCAGTCCGCTGAGGAGTCCGACGAGTATGGCGGCCAATATGTTGGTCATGATGAACTCCTCCGGCTCAAGCCAGGGATTCGTAGGCAGCTTCGACCAGCTCGAGATCTCGGCGGGCGAGTCCGAGCGTCATCCGGGGCTCCCGGCCGTTTCGAAGACAGGAGATGAAATCGGCGAACATGCTGCGATAACCGGCAATGTCGTGGAGCGAGGGGAGGACCAATCGGCTGCGCTTGCCGTGCACCAGCACGAAGAGACCGTTGGATTCGAAGGTGACCGATCCACGGGTGCCATAGATCCGGGAGATCCTGAGTCCACCGAGCAGGGTGGGAGTGTCCCATGCATGATGCAGCGTTCCCACCGCGCCTTCCTCGTACTGCGCCACCACGAGGAGGCTTCGCTCCAGGCCGTCAAAGGTGCCGGGGCGATACGCCTGCAGGGATTCCACCGTGAGGCCGAGCTCTGCCATCAAGTGGATCCAGTGGACCCCGCCCTCGAACAGCGCGCCGCCACCGGCCAGCCCTTCGTCATCGCGCCAGCCAGGGCGTCGCCGCGAGTCCTTGAGTGCGTTCAGTGTGAGGTAGCGGATCTCACCGATGGCGCCGGAGCTGATGATCTCGCGCAGCACGCCGGTGAGCGGCTTGTACGCGTAGTTCTCCGCCACGAAGACGCGGCGTCCGGCGGCCGAAGCGGCCGCCTCGACCAGCGCGACATCGGTCGAGCGAAGGAAGGCCGGCTTCTCGACCACGACGTGCTTGCCGTTCTCGAGCGCCGCGAGCGTGAGCGGGAGATGCTGCGCCGTGGGCGTAGTAACCACCACCGCATCCACAGCATCGTCATCCAGAGCGGCGTCATAGCTGCCGTACGAGCTCGTTCCACGGAGCCGGTCCCGGAAGTCCAGGGCGCGCGCAGTGTCCCGGCTCGCAAAGCCGAAGCGGACATCCCTGAAGGCGGCCAGCGTTCGCGAGTGACGAGCGGCGATGCTGCCACACCCGAGGAAAACGAAGTGCAGCGGCGATTGAACTGTGGCGCACCGGCTGGTGCGGGAGTTCGAAACGTCAGCGAGCGATGTAGGCATGGCGGACTCTTTGGCGTGGAGTGCTGCGGACCAGGAAGGCCGCGGCCCGCAGCGCGTTCGCGGCAATGGTCAGACTGGGGTTTACGCCGCCCGACCGGGGCATGAAGCTCCCGTCCAGGACGAACAGATTGTCGATCCCGCGAAATCGGCCGAACTCGTCGAGCGCCGAGGTGCGTGGGTCGCGCCCCATCCGAACGGTCCCAACCGCATGGGAGAACGTCCGGACCTGGTGCTGATAACAGGCCCAGGCGCCCGCGCGGCGGAGCACCGCGCGCGCCGACTGCATCAGCAGCCTGCTGGCGGCGATGTCGCGTTTGGTATAGCGGTGGCTGATCACCAGCCGCGGCACCCCGAAGCGGTCGGTCTGACGATCGAGCACCACGCGGTTGTCGAACTGCGGCTGGTCCTCGGCGATGGTCAGGAGCCCGACGAGATGTCCCACCAGCCGCGCGCCGACCTCGCCCAGTGGGCCGGCGAGCTGTTGCCGAACGAGAGCCGCGGGAGGTGTCCCCACCTGTTGGATGCCGCCCAGCTTTCCGCGCAGACTCTTCGACGCTGCGTCGCCGAAGTAGAGATCGTGGATGCCGATCTGCTTCTGAATTCCACCGTCCGCTGCCGGCTCGCGAGAGAACACTCCGAAGGCGATCCGGTTGAGGTGCCGCATGAGGTAGCGGCCCACCACGTGGCCTCCGGGATTGGAGCGCTGAAGACGCGAGGCCAGGATGAGGTGAGGCGAGCCGAGCGCGCCGGCCGCGAGCACTACGCGCTCTCCCCGGTAGATCGTCCTCTCTCCCGTTCTTCCATCAGCGCACACTATGCCGGTTACCCGCCCCCGCTCCGCCATGATGCGGATCGCCACCTGCTGCGTGCGGAGCTCGAGACCGCGCTCCACCAGATCCGGCAAGACACTGGTTGCCAGGTCGTTCTTCGCGCTGATGGCGCAGGCGAACCCGTCGCAGGTGCCGCAGGCCACGCACCGATTCCGTTGCTTCGCGGCCCCGTAGTTGATAGCGAGCGGCAGACGGAAGGGATGGAAGCCCAGGTCTCGCGCCGCCCGGGCGATCCGCTCGGACGTCGCCGCGAGCGGTGCTGCGGGTTCGAGGTAGGGAGCGCTTCGGCTGGGCTCCGTCGGATCCTGCCCTGACTCGCCCGCCACGCCGATGATCCGCTCCGCTGCCGTGTAGTAGGGCTCGAGATCCTCATAGGAGTAGGGCCACGCCGCTCCGGAATTACCGTCGAGATCGGGATTGCTCTCGAAATCTTCCGAGCGAAACCGCAGGGCCACGCCGCCGTAGAACACCGACGGCCCCCCGACGCAGGAGAACGCTCCCACAGTCGAGCCACCCCGCTCGTCGTACACCAGGTAGGGCGATTCGGTCGCGTAGTGCTCGCCCAGCATGCCCGCCTCGTCGCCGGTCCAGTTGTGCGGCCCGCGACGCACCCACGCACCTCTCTCCAGCATCAGCACCCGCAAACCGGCATGCACCAGCGTGTGCGCCGCCATGGTCCCGCCGAACCCGCTGCCGATGATCACCGCATCGTAGGTGCTCATGGCCGCGCTCCCGCCGCACTGAGCGAGGTGCGCGCCGATTCGTCGGTGCGGAGGATGGCTGCTACGACGGCATGTGGTGCTTCCTCGAACAGGTAGTGCCCCGCGCGGGGAACCCGCTCGAGCACGAAGTGAGGCACTCGCTTGGCCAGCAGCTCGATCTGATCGGAGGAAATGCCGCCCTGGTGGGGAACGGCGCCGACCAGGAGCCGCACGGGGACTCGGATCTCGTGCAATCGTGCCCGCAGCTTTTCCGGCTCGCGCGCCTTCGCCATTCGGAGATAGGCCTTGAGCGTGCCATCGAGATCGCGGCCGGCACCCGCGGTGTAGCCGTCGAGCACGGCATCGGTGAGCCAGGTTGAATCGGCCGACGATTCGATGAGATCGTGCCGGATGCGGGGCCGGAGTCGCTTCATGCCGCCCATCCATTTGATCCAGGGCACGTAGGTCATCGCCCGCCGGAAGCCTCTAGTGGCTGCAGCTTCCATGGGACCGCCGTCCAGCAGCACCATGCCGCGCACCAGCCGGGGATGCCGCACGGCCAGCCGCATCGCAGTCGAGGCGTTTACCGAATGGGCCACCAGCAGCACCGGTGTCTTCTCGATTTGTCCGATCGCCTTGGCGACACGGTCTGCTTGTGCCGTGAGCGAGTAGTCCGCCCGCTCGGGACGACCTGAGCTTCCTACCGCGAGCGGCTCGACCACTACGGCGCGATAGCCTAGTCGGGGCAGCTGATTCAGGAGGTGGCGATAGCCGAACGCCGAGCCGAAGAGCCCGGGGATCAGGACCACCGGAGCACCGTTCCCGGCGCTCACGACGTGCAAGGATTCGCCGGGCGCAACGCTGACGTTGACCGCTGTAGCGCGAGCGATCTTGCTCTGGGCGAGCAATGGACTAGAGGCCAACAGGAAGAGGATCGGGAGAACGGCGCGTGACGGAGGCTGCATGGGTGACTCCGGTTGAGAACACCGGAGACATTGCCGGCACCCCGTGACCGGTAAGTGCCGCTTCCGTCCTCTGGGCGTGACCTGCATCGGTGGCGGCTGCCGACGTTGCCGCTCTTGGTGCCGCGGCGTATGCTAGGCACACACCATGATCGAACTCCGCACGCTGGGCCTGGTCGACCTGCGGGATGCGGCCGGTGCCGAAATCCGCTCGGTCCTGCAGCAGCCCAAGCGGCTTGCGCTGCTCGTGTACCTGACCCTCTCCTCTCCGCGTCGCTATCACCGCCGCGACTCCCTGCTGGCCATGTTCTGGCCCGAGTTGGACGACGAGCATGCCCGCGCGGCGCTGCGCCGTTCGCTTTACTACCTGCGCACCGGGCTCGGCGCGGAGGTGATAAAGGGACGCGGTGAGGAAGAGATCTGCGTTGCTCCCGAGGAGCTCTGGTGCGATGCGGCGGAGTTCGCGGAGGCGCTTCGGGCGGAGCAGTTGGAGCGCGCGCTGGAGCTGTATCGCGGCGATCTGCTGGAGGGGCTCCACGTGTCCGGCGCGCCGGCCTTTCAGGACTGGCTCGACCGGGAGCGCGGCCGCCTGCGCGATGCCGCCGCACGCGCAGCCTGGTCCCTGGCTGACGCGGCGGAGGAGAAGGGGCAGGAGCGGTTAGCCAGTCAGTGGGGGCAGCGCGCGTTCGAGCTCACGCCAGACGACGAGGACGTTCTGCGCCGCCTGCTCCGGCTGCTGGACCGGGTGGGCGAGCGCGGGGCCGCGCTCCGGGTGTACGAGGAGTACTCGCGTCGAGTGACTCTGGAGTACGACCTCGAGCCCGAGGACGGTACCCGCACGCTGATCGAGGCGATCCGGACTCGGCCCGCACCATCGCGACCTGAAGGCGCCGGAGCGAGAACAGCTCCAGAGCAATCCTCAGTACCGGCCGATCCAGGCGTGCTCGGGGTCTTTCCTTTCGCGGTCAGAGGGAGCGATCGGCTGGCCTATCTCGCGGAGGGCATGGTGCACCTGCTCTCTACCACTCTCGAGGGAGCCGGTGAGTTCCGCATCGTCGACCCGCGCGCGTTGCTGGCCGCTATCCCGAAACAGTCTTCGGCCGAGCTGCCGATAGAGCAGGCCCGGGAAGTGGCGGCGAGTCTCGGAGCGGGGCTTCTCCTGCTCGGCAGCGTCGTAGAGGCGGGCGGGCGACTTCAGGCCACTGCCACTCTCTACGGGTCCGGCGGCGCACCGCGCGTCTCCGTGCAGTCGCATGCGGAGAGTGAGGCCAAGCTGTTCGAGATGGTCGAGCAGCTCTCACGCGAGCTGCTGGCCGAACTGCATCCCGGCCCGGCAATGCGCATCGCGCGGACGGCCGCGCGCATGACCGATTCACCCGTTGCGCTCAAGTGCTACCTCCAGGGCGAGCGCTGTCTTCGGGCTGGGCGCTATTTCGATGCGATGGAGCCGCTCCAGCGAGCCGTACGCGAGGATCCAACCTTTGCTCTCGCCTATTATCGCCTGGCCGGCGCCGCGGCTGGATCCGCGCTTCCCGACCTGGCGCGGGAGACGATCGAGCGAGGGTATCAGCATCGTCACCGTCTGGCGGAGCACGATCGGCTCCTGCTCGACGCCGCGCGAGCGTGGCTGCTGGGTGAAGTGACGAATGCGGAGTCGCTCTACAACGCGATCACCGCGAGTTACCCCGACGACGTGGAGGCGTGGTTTCATCTGGGTGACATGCTGTTTCACAGCAACCCACTGCGGGGACGCTCGGCCGCGGAGTCCCGCGGAGCGTTCGAGCGGGTGCTCTCGTACGATCCCGAGCACGTCGCCTCTCTGGTGCATCTCATGCGGGTTGCCGCGATCGAGGGCCGCCAGGATGAGGCGCTCGATCTCTCGCGGAGAGTGCAGGGGCTGAGCCCCGGCGGAGACCAGGCGCTCGCGCACGAGGCGTTCGTCGCATTCGCCGAGCGCGACGAGGCAGCCATCGAGCGGGTGCTCGGCGCACTGCAGCGGGCCCGGGCGGTCACGGTCGGAGTCGCATTTTCCGACGTGGCCATCTACTCGGGGAATCCCGACGGGGCTGACCGGATCGGCCGCGCCTTCCTCGAAGTGGCTCGCTCGGCGGAGCTGCGCGCACTGATTCACGTCGGTCTCGCTCACGCCGCACTCTCACAGGGACGCTGGGAGGCCGCGCTGATGGAGCTGGCACGGGCGGAGCCGCTGGACTATGTCCAGGCGATCGAGACCCGCGCGCTCTTTGCCGCGCTTCCATTCCTGCCGGTCGATCCCACCGAGGTGGCAGAGGTGCGCGAGCTGCTGGAGGGCTGGGATGCCACTGGCGTTGCTCCGAGCTCTTTCCCGCCACTTGCCGCCCACAACGGACTGCACCCTTCCATCAAGTCGTACCTGAGTGGTCTGCTCGCACTCCGGTCGGGGGATCTGGCCGGCGCTCGTGATGCCCTGGCCCGTTTAAGCGGCAGGTCCGAGACTGATGAGTCCGCGCGGCGCGCCTCCCTCAGGCGCAGTTTATCGGCCGCGCTGACCCGAGCCGAGCGGGGCCCGGTCGAGGCACTCGCCGCACTGGGGCGTCCCCAGATCGATCTCTGGTTTCAGGTCACCGTTACTTCGCCGTTTCTCTCTCTCGCATATGAGCGATTCTTGCGCGCCGAGCTGTTGTACGAGATGGGCAGGGACGCGGAAGCGCTCGGCTGGTTTGGAGCGATCGCTCAGCGGTCACCCTACGAGTTGATCTACGCGGCTCCGGCCCACCTGCGCCGAGCAGAGATCTTTGCCCGCCAGGGCGATCGAACGGCTGCGGAGGCGGAGTACGAGCGGCTCCGCGCACGTTGGATGGGGGCGGATCCCGAGCTGCAGCCGCAACTTCACCACAGGTGCAGCATCCGCTAAGGACCGCACCATTGAAGCATCTCAGCTGCGGTTAAATCTGCTTCGCGCCTCCTCGATGACCCGTGGCAGAAGCAACTGGCACGAGCTCGGCCAGTCGATTGTGTTCTCAACCAGGAACGTCCCCCAATTGCTCTCATTCGGGGAGTTCACTTTTAGTCTATCCAATCTGCCGGCGAGCTCGATGCCTTTGCAGGACGAGTCGAGTTCCCCAAGCCGCTGGCTGATCCACTCAATAATTTCGGATTCTGATTTTACGGTGCGTCCCACGCGATCCCCAGGTTCGTGGCGCGGGAAAACTCACACGCGCCAAGCACCGCAATCAACCCATGCGGCACATGTATCCAGCTTGCCTTATTTCGACTGAGTGCGCTTAAGGCTACGTCGCTGGCGGGCGTGTTCCCCCGCCAGCTCGGAGCAGGCTCACACCCGCAGCAACCAAGCCAATCACGAGCAATGGGTAGATAAGCAGGAGGTCGATTCGGATATTGCACTCGCCGCTACAGAGCCAGCGCTGCTTCATTCCGAATTCGTAGAGTCCATAGACGAGCCAGGCGATGCCCGCTCCGACAGCGACACCGCGACCGGCACGGCGCCCCAGCGCCAGCAGAACGACACCGATCCCCGCTGCCAGGAACGGGTACTGGATGAAGATGGCCATGGAACGAAAGAGCCAATCCATCGCTAAGAATAGTCGAGCCTTCAGCTGGACTCATCGCCCCCCACAGCGGACGGCTATGGGACCCATATTCGGTCCCACAGTGTAGCCCCGTGCCCTGTGCGCCTGCTTAGGGCTCTCATTGGTCGATGCGGTGCGCACTCCCGTAGTATTTCGCAAGGTATGGTCCTTGTCTCCGTCTACCGAGACCCCTGCCAGCGCTACCTTCTGATCGTACTCCTGTCCCTGGGCATCGATTGATACCAGCGTCTCTGCCGTCGTCTTGTCCGTGTCGTCATCCGGGTTGCGTTCGATGAAGATCCGGACCCACAGCCAGCGATCGCCGTCCGCTGTGCTGTACTTTCGGGATGTTTCACAAATCAGGGTGTCACCCGACATGCGGGGGCTCTTACCCGGCGTCCTGGGTTCAGCCGGAATCCCTTCGGTCGATTCGCTGAGCGCAACATCAGGAGTCGTATCAGCCTGGTTTGTAGCGCAGCCCGTGGCTTGGGTCAGTACGATGGCGGCGAAAGCGCCAAACTGGCGCACGGTTCTGGTCATGTCTGAACTCCGGCTCAATGGGGTGTTCTCGGTGGGTAACGGGTCACCGCTCCGCATTTCCGAGCTCTGCCAGGGTGGGATCGGACAGCCGTTCAGGGATGAAGTGCCAATCCGGATCGCGTGGGCGTCCTCCCCGAAAGTCGAAGTGCTCGTCAGGAAGCAAACGGTCAAAGATTACTGCCTCGGCGCCAGCCTCACGCCAGACACGTTCTGCTCTTCGTACAGTGGCTTGCCAGGCAGATAACCAGAGGCCGGCAGAGAGCTCTGGGTAGAGCGCCGCGAACTTCGGGTTCAACATGGCTCGACGGGGACCGACCACAACCACCACAACAGTGTTGAAGCAGACTTAGAGTGCCTTCGCAAGTAACCTGTGGCAGTGACCAGTGTCACCCCAGGAGGCAGTTTTCGCTATCGCATGGCTTCAGCAACTGGACTTACGGCTTCCAAGCGCAGGTCACCTACTGGAGCAGGCTCCAGACGAAGGCACCTGCGGCGAGTACAAACAAGGGGGAGGCGAGCAGGAAAGCGAGCTTCAGGTTCTGCTTGGCTGTGGATGGCACTGGCATGGTCCCATTCGGAGTGGAATTACGAGCCAGCTGGAATGGGACGCACACAGCACCGTGCACTCCTTTGAGTGTGTCTACACGGCCACTCGAGCTGATGCTCCTGGCTGCTCTCGGGAAGGCGAGCAACCAGCTACTCACATTCTAGCCAAACTCCACCCATTTAAGCGTGATCCCGCTCACCAGCTGTGGATAAGCGTTTGACCGGGTCATTTGACCAGCAGCTACGGCATCTGTGTGCTAAGCTCTCGCTGAGTCCGACTTCAGAGTTCATATGCTTCAAGTGACAAAACGATGGCCATCGATGCCAGATGATTCTTCCCTTCTCACAAGGGACGTTGTTCAGCAGGAGGCCGGCGAAATCATTTTGGCGATAGCTGCAAGCCGGCAGCAACGAGGCGCATTCGAGGAGAATTGGAGTAAGCTCTGGCAGCTCCTACGGGAGGCGAAAACTGCTCTTGTGCCATCAGAGAGTCCAACGGCCGGGCCATGGCACCTCAGCAGTACGCGGGATGGGCGGTATGGTCCTTCGCCCAGTCTGACCGCGGGGAGTTTTGCCGTACCGCTATGGCCGCCCGACGCAATGCGGACGGGAGCCGATCTTCCCGAGCTTCTCAATTGGGCCGGAGTACCCGTACCGGATGAGAGCGAGGAAGCTAGGCAATAGCAGGGCGTTCATGCC
>DATADG010000172.1:0-3480 GCA_036258655.1 Gemmatimonadales bacterium
CCGGAGAATGGGAAGCCGCCTCCCGACTCATTGCGGGTGAGTTTCTCGAAGGGTTTTCCATTGCCGGCGCATCCGAGTTCGAGAACTGGCTGGCCAGCGAGCGGTCCGCTATTCGGCTGCGATCCATCGAAGTGCTGACGCAGTATGCAGACAACCTCCTTCGCGCGGGCCAGGCGCCCGAAGCTTCCGTCGTTGCGGTTCGCGCCCTGGGCCTCGATCCCGCATCGGAGCCTGCGCTCCGTATAGCAATGCGCAGTCTGGTGCTTGCCGGAGATAGGGCGGGCGCCCTGGAGCGCTACGAAGAGTTCGCCGAGCGCATGAAACGGGAGATAGGAACAGAGCCAGATCCCGAGACTCGGGCCCTGGCGGATCGCGTGCGTCATGAGCGCCCCATCCGGCCTCCAGTGTCCGTTGGTTCCCGTGAATTACTCGAGGGAGAGCCGCGCCTGCCGCTGGTAGGCCGTGAAGTGGAGCTCACCCGATTATACGATGGGGCAGCTGCGGCCACACGCGAGCGACGGGCCTGCGCCCTGGTGCTGGTCGGCGACAGTGGAGTCGGCAAGACCCGACTCGCTGAGGAACTGCTCGGCAGGCTTCGGCTGGATGGGGTGGCTGTCGCGGCAGTTCGCGCCGTCGAAGCGGATAAGGAAGAGGAGTGGAGCGGCATCCGGGGCCTCGCCCGTAGTGGCTTGTTGGCAGCCCAGGGTCTTGCTGCGGCACCGGCAGAGGCTCTGTCCGCCTTCACCGATGCACTGCCGGAGTGGGCGGACAGGTTTCCCCATCTGCCTCGCGAAGGGGCACCGTTATCTCTGGGACGGGCTCTGAGCGAGGTTCTGCGGGCGGCTACCGAGGAACAGCCGGTGGCGCTCTCAGTTGACGACGCGCAGTGGCTCGATGAAGCATCCATGCAGGCGCTGCTGGCCGCCTTTCGCGATCTCGAGGCAGCGCCGCTGATTCTCCTGTTCACCACGCAGGAACACTCTCCCCGACCCGAGCTGGACGCGCTTCGCAGCCGTCTGGGCGGCAACGTGCGTGGCCTTGCCCTGCGCCTGACCGCGTTGCACTCGGCTGACCTTCGAACTTTGGCTAGGCGGATGCTGCCCGGCTTCAGCGACGTCGAGATCGAGCGAGTTGTGCGCCGAGTGGCAACCGACTCGGCGGGACTGCCGCTGCTCGCGGTGGAGCTGCTTCGCGCGGTGGCGCTCGGGCTCGATCTCCGCGGTTCGGCGGGTGCCTGGCCAGAGCCGTACAAGACATTGGACCAGACGCTGCCGGGTGAACTTCCGGATACAGTTGTAGCCGCCATTCGTGTGGGCTTTCGGCGCCTTAGCCCTGGGGCACAGCGCGCATTGGCTGCAGCCTCGGTGCTGGGCGACCGGGTACCGCTGGAGCTGCTCGCCCGCGTGCTCAACCTGCCGCCAGACAAGGTGGCGCCCGTGCTGGACGAGCTCGAATGGTATCGCTGGTTGGTTTACGACCCCAGAGGATACACCTTCGTGGCTCGTGTAGTTCGAAAGGTCATTGCCCGCGACATGATCACGCCGGGCCAGCGGCAGCGCGTGCTCGAGGCCGCTACTGCCCTCGTGCGTACGTGACTCGGCCGGTGGTGAGGAGGGAACGCAAGGGGTGCTGGTGGTAGAGGGATTGCAACGCGAGATAGCGGACCAGCGTGCGGGTTCCAGGCACGAGAAGCTCGTAATGATCGAGCAGCGCCATCGCCGAGGCCGGTGAACCCTCTGTCACCGCCGTCGTCTGCAGGAAATTGATCGCGAACGCAATTGCCTCGGCTTGATGCTCGGACTGGTTGCCATACCCGTACCGCTTCGGATCCCGAATCACGGAAACTCCGGACCACAGCGTTGCCAGTTGTGCCGGAGCTCGAGCCTGCCAGCGGTGTCCCAACTCATGTGCGAGAGCGTGCCTGAGCTGGGCCTCGTCCATCATTCGACCAGGGTCCAGTGCCAGAGAATCGCGGCCCGCGATGTACTCACCCAGCCGGCCGGCGCTCCGCCCCCGGCTGCCGATCAAGCCGAGGGCCCGCGGCTGACCGAAGAGAGTATACAGAGAATCTGCATACGGGCTGCTAGCGATGCGGCGAGTAGCACTCAGAGGTGCCGTGCTGTCACTCGCATCTACCAGCAGTCGCTTGCTGCGCCACCCTGCCGGGTGCAAACGGAACCGCGCGGGATCGGCAACGAGATCCAGGAGTACTCCAGGCGTGTCCGTCTCGAAAACGCCGGCGTCCACCCGAAACACATAGTGTCTCACCTCGCGATCTTCATCCACGTATGCGAGTGACACGGTAGAGGCCTGGATTCTCTCCGAGCTTCGGGCGGTCTGGAAGACCAGGCCGGTGTCGGTGATACTGAACTGCCCCGGTACCGGAGGAAGCCCCCAGAAAGAGAGATAGCCGGGTATCACCGCACCCAGCACAAGTTCGTTCGTCGCGGGCCCGGCCTCGGTCACCTTCTCGCGGGTGGTGTCCACGGCTGTCTCGACTGGCACGGGCGGCGCATACCCGGCTAGCCCAAGCCCCGTTTCAGCGAGAGCAAAGCCGCCCGCGATCAGCGGAACGACCCGAGCGAGAGTGCGGACCCGCGGCGGCAGGATCAACGGTGAGCGAAGCTCCCCGGGTCAGTCGTCAGCATCTCGACCGTGCCCTGGGGGTTCCGCCACGTCGTCTCCACCAGAACTCCGGTCAATGCGACGATCAGAAGCACCATGCTGGCCAGAATGGCCATGAAGGTGCGGCCCAACTCAGGTGAGCTGCCTGGTGTGGCTGGTGATGCGCTGGATTCGGCGGACACGGTCGTATTCCGGAAAAGGGTTTTGAGTGGCGTCAACTGGGGATGCGAAGCCGCTTCCCAGCGCGGAGGGTGTACTCCACGGGAAGGGCATTGATGCGGCGAAGTGCCCGGAGAGAAACCCGATACCGACGAGCGATCCCGATCAGCGTTTCCCCATAGCGCACTCGGTGAGTGGCGAGCCGCGGTTGTGATCTCCTGCCGAATGCCGCACCGGTCGCGGCTCGAACAGCCAGGGCCGACGGCGCTGCGACAGCTGGAATGACCAGGCGCGTACCTGCCCTGAGCTTCGTGGAGCGGACCCCGGGGTTGGCGGAGCGAATCTCCTGCGCGGTGAGATGATACCGTGCCGCGATGGTTGCCCAGCGTTCCCGCGGCTTCACTCGGTGACTCATGAAGCGCACCCGAGCCGCTCGGGGCAGCTCGGCGTATGCAGCAGCCACCCTGTCACCACTGCCGGCCGGCACGCGAATGACAGAGCGAGCGCGTGGAGGCGTTGCCAGGCGGAGATACTGGGGATTGAGCTCCCGAATTTCGGCGAGACTGACACCCGCCAGCTGAGCTACAACTTCCAGGCCTGTGGTTGTAGTGACTATGATGGAGTCATAGCTGAAGGGAGCGACTGCCGGTGCGGTGATGCCATATCGCTCCGGCTGCTTGGCGATGACGGCGGCAG
>DATADG010000173.1:0-4976 GCA_036258655.1 Gemmatimonadales bacterium
CTTGTCGTGGTGCAACCGCATGGTCTGTTCGTCGATATGCGGTTCCAGTGCTTTGTAGTCGTAGGGTAAGGGGGGAAGGGTGAACGCCATGACCGACTCCTCGCGCTGAAGACATCTCGTTCTTCAATCCAGTCGAATCGGCGAAATATCATTGCGTACGGGGGAGGAATCAACGACGATGCGCGTAGCCGATGTCACCGGCCAGGCGCAGCTGACGCCACTCGGACCAGTGAATCTGGTCCACCTCTTTCCCGGTCTCCACGCCGAGCTCATGGCCGTACTGCGGGGGCTACAGCCCGTGGACTGGACCCGGCCCACGGCGTGCGCGCTCTGGTCGGTCAAGGACATCGTGGCCCACCTCCTCGACAGTTGCCTGCGCCGGCTCTCCTTCGGTCGGGACGGGATGGACCCGACCCCAGACCGGCCCATTAACGGCTACGCGGACCTCGTGGGCTACCTGAACCATCTGAACGCGCTGTGGGTGTCCGCCAACCGTCGTCTCAGCCCGCGCATCCTGATGGACTTCCTGGATCTGGCCTCGCCCCAACTCCACGCCTATTTCGAGTCGTTGGATCCCGATGCTCCCGCGCTGTTCGGCGTGGCCTGGGCCGGCGAGGAGCGCTCGCCAAACTGGTTTGATATCGGCCGGGAGTACACCGAGCGGTGGCTGCACCAGCAGCAGATTCGCGAGGCAGTCGGCGCACCCGGCCTCACTGCACGGCATTGGCTACATCCCGTGCTGGACATCTTCGTGCGGGCGCTGCCCCACACCTATCGTCTGATGGAGGCGAAGCCGGGCGTCAGCCTGACGGTGGAGATTAGAGGCGAAGCCGGCGGTGCCTGGACCTTGCGACGGGAGACAACAGCCTGGTCGATGCACAGTGGAGCAGACCCGGCTGCGAGCTCCCGGGTAACTCTCAGTCAGGAAACCGCCTGGAAACTCTTCTCCAGGGGGTTATCCCGGGAACGAGCCGCCCGCGAACTTCGGATCGAAGGGGATGCCGCACTCGGCCGACCAATGCTCGACGCTCTCGCGATCATGGCCTGATTGTGGATCGTATCTTGCACCGCATCGCCATCCGAGGAAGCAGCCACACTCGCCGGTTGTGCTGTCTCTCTCTCTGACAATTCACATATAGACCTGAACCAGCGCCGGACGGCTGGGGACACCAACCCCCGGGTGAAACGCAACCGTCGCGGAGATATGCAAGGCCTTCCACGGCTCACGACGTGAGCAGAAGGGACCCCGCACAGTGACCGTAGCGATCGACATCAATCCGGCAGTAGCGTCGGCCAAAGCATTCCTCAACGATGCGAGAGCCCGCAACGGGCAGCTAGTCAAGCGGAAGACCTGGCGTCCGGCCAGCGAGCTGGCGGTGGATCTGGGGACTGCCAATACGCTGGTCTTTGTGAAGGGTGAAGGAGTGGTACTCAACGAGCCGTCCGTGGCGGCCATCGACCAGGCTACCGGGAATGTTCTTGGAATCGGGCTCGAGGCCAAGCGGATGCTGGGTCGCACGCCCGAAGGTGTGCTTGCGGTGCGCCCGATGAAGGATGGGGTCATTGCCGACTTCCATGTCGCCGAAAAGATGCTGCGCCACTTCCTCCGTATGGTGATCGACCGGACCATCCTCCGGGTCAAGCCCACGGTGATTGTTTGCGTCCCGTCCGGCATTACCGAGGTCGAGCGCCGCGCGGTGCGTGACTCGGCGCAATCCGCCGGGGTCAAGCGCCTGTTCATGGTAGCGGAGCCGATGGCAGCGGCTATAGGCGTCGGCTTACCGGTTGAAACGCCGGTCGGCAGCATGGTCATCGATATCGGCGGTGGAACCACGAACATCGCAGTGATTGCGCTGTCTGGCATCGTATGTGACGCGTCCATCCGCACGGGCGGTGATGAGCTCGATCAAGCGATCGTGCAGTTCATGCGGAAGACATACAGCCTGTTGATCGGTGAGCCCACAGCCGAGCGAATCAAGATCGGGTTGGGATCAGCCGTGCCACTCGAGCGGGAAGGCGAAATGGATGTAAAGGGACGCGACCTGGTCTCGGGACTCCCGAAGACAGTGCGGATCGACTCCCGCGGAGTTCGCGACGCGATTCAGGAACCCGTCTCCCGCATCGTCAACGCTGTGCGCCGGGCGCTGGAGATGACTCCGCCCGAGCTGGCGAGCGATGTTCTGGAGCACGGAATCATGCTGACGGGCGGCAGCTCCCAAATCCGCGGTCTCGACCAGCGGCTGATGGTGGAGACTGGTCTGCCGGTCCGCATGGATGAGGATCCGCTGACCTCGGTTGTTCGGGGCACCGGGAGGATTCTGGATGACTTTGCCCGCTATGGCACCGTGCTGACGACCTGAGCCTCCCATAAAAGTGCCGAGGTTCCTGACCGGCATCCCTCGCAGCAGGGGTGCCGGTTTTTCTTTGCCGCACTGTTGTGACTACCCTCACCTCCGTGGCTTCCGAGGTGGTCGAGATTTTCCTGACACTCTCTTGGAGTCGGCATGGCTCGGAAGAACCGAAAAGTCGCCGGAACCGCACTGGCGCTTGCTGGGACTGCGCTCGTGGAAGCTGTGGTACAGAAGCTCGCAAACGACCCCAAATTCCGGCGAATGGTCCAGTCGAAGGCCAAGGCCCTGGTTGGCTCGGCCGGCACGGCGCTGAAGCGTTCGGGTAAAAAGCTGGCCCGGAAAATCAAGGGACGCAGCAAGGCAAAATCCGTGAGACGACGCACGGCTGCGCGACGCGGGAAGACGTGAGCGGCGGTCAGGTTCCCATCAAATAACCATGAACGGCGGAACTTCCTCCGAGGTCGCTCCCTGGATAGAGCGACTCGCGCGAGTGGGCTACGCCGCCAAGGCAGTCCTGTACATGACTGTTGGGTATCTGGCGGCGGAGGCCGGCTTGGGAATGGGTGGCAGAGTGACCGATACGCACGGCGCACTCCGTGTGGTGCACCAGTCTTCACAGGGCCGGACGTTGCTCCTGCTGATTGCGGCGGGTCTCACAGGCTACGCGGTGTGGCGGCTGGTCGAGGCCGTGGTGGATCCGGAACGGCGTGGCACTAGTCCCAAAGGCATCACGCTGCGACTCGGCTTCGCAATTCGAGGAGTCTTTCACGGATTACTGGGGATTACGGCCTTTCGTCTTGCGCTGGGAGATGGTTCCGGCACCTCCGGGGACGTGCCTCGCCGGTGGACCGACCGCGCGTTTGATCTTCCCGCTGGGGACGTCTTGGTCGGCCTCGCGGGTGCGTGGGTGGCGGGATATGGTGTCTATCAGTTCTACCGCGCTGCCACGCCAAAGATGCGGCGCCACCTCCAGCTGAGTGAGCTTCCAGACCAGGTTCGCGGCTGGGTGCTTGGCGTGAGCAGGTTCGGCATCGCCGCGCGAGGGGTGGTGTTCTGCTTGATCGGATTCTTCCTCGCCCGGGCGGCGCTGCGCCACGACGCCGGGCAGGTCGGTGGTATCAGGGAGTCCTTGCGGACGTTGTCCGAACTGGGACGCTGGCCGTTCGTGCTCGTCGCGTTGGGGCTGGTAGCATACGGGGTCTACGAGCTCGTGAACGCTCGATATCGCCGCATCAAGGCAGTGTAAGACGGGTCAGTGAACCCGCCGGATGGTGATCTCCTTGACTACGCTCACCTGCTGAATGTTGTCAGGGTCACTCGATTGCACGACGGCGAATGTCATGCTCACCCGGGCAGATCCCGGGCGGAACCGCGGCTCCTCAAACTGCTGGACTCGTACGATGCCATTTTCCCATTGGCCGCTGCAGCCCCCGAGCTGAACCTGGGCAAATCCTTCACCATATGCCTCTCTGTCGCCCTGCCGCTGCGTCAGCGAGAGTGGTCCAGCTTCAGCGACCTCATAACCTGGCCTGCAAAAAGCCTCCACCCTCACCGAGACGATGCCGTCCCTGCGCAGCCACCCAGTATGCCCGACGTACAGCCCGACGATGCGGCTGCTCTGATTGAGATTGGTGCCGCCTGGTTCGTCAGCAACAGGCGAGACTGGAGTGCTATCTGAGCAACTGGATACTAGGAGCATGAGGGGAACGTATGCGCTCGCCAGGAGAACTCGGCGGGGCCACGAAGATGCGGCGGACACAGAACCCTCCTCGGAAGGGTCGGCTGAAATACGACCCGGTAGGCGCCCGTTCGTGCTGTTTAGCAACAGGGCGGTTCGTACTGCTTGCGGTTCGTACTATTTAATGATGCAGTATAGAACTCCGCTCCGATAGGGGTACGCTTGACGCTGCCGGGGGCGCCTCGCTAGGTTGCTCGTCCCCCAAAAACAATTGATGTTCGTCTCGGAGGCTCCGTGCTGAACCCTCACTGGCATGGCGCGTCGCTCAGCGACCGCTGCTGGTACGTGGTGGGTTGGCTCATGGGGTTGGGGGTCGGGCTCGGGTTGCTGCTCGTGGTGGACTATGTCCATTTCCAGCGGTGGCTCGCCCGGCGGAGAGTAAGTCTCGCAGCTGTGGGGATCCGGTTGCGCCGGGCATGATGGCGGCGCCATCGAAGTAGCGGCACAGGTTCGTCGTGGCGAGCCTCAGGCGGGTGCTCGAGACAATTCCCCGACCCATCGCAGCATTCCGAGAGGCGAAGCAGAAGGACGCAGAACAGTCGAAACCCCGCTTCAGAGTTTCTGGAGCGGGGTTTCACTTACTGTTTGACCCGCAAGAAGTTAGCCGTACCGTTCGCAAGCTACCCGAATGAATGAAGGGAGGCGGCATGAGGCCGCCCGTCAGGGGGACGCTCGCGAGTTCAACAGTGGTCGCCGTGGCGTATGCCTGCGCCCTGCTCTCAACTCGGCTCTCGGCTGCTCGTGCACAAGGCTGATCTCGACAGTGCTCCTGCCGGTTGAGCTCATATACGTATGCCTGGGATGAGCGGGAGGGAACTCGGCGCCAGGATAGCGCAGCTCCCGAATCCTCCCCCGGTCATGTATGCGTCCGCCAGTGATGTGCCACC
>DATADG010000174.1:0-6445 GCA_036258655.1 Gemmatimonadales bacterium
GGCGTGCAGCGACCGTAGCCGGCTCGCAATGACCTCAGGGTCAACCCGCCCGGCCAACAGGCTCGGAGTGAACTCTTCGGCCTGGACGAACTCTTCGACGAACAACCTCCCTTCGAATGCGGCTCCGAGAGGCCTCGGGACGTAAGGAAAAAGACCTTCCGTTCGGATTGCACGGGTCATTTCAGCTATTCGCCTGCCTCGATCGTCTCCGAAGTAGCGCATGACCACTTCGGCTCGTTTGCACTCTCCCGTTCCCGAGTGCAGCAGCGTCAGAGTCGCGGTTGAAATGAAACGTCGCTCGGGTCGTTAACGCTTCGGTATGAAGACGGACTCGTTGCGCTTCAGTCGCCAGCCGTCGGCGTTGAGCTCTTCGAGCTCGTCCAGAGCCTCTTCCAGCTGTTCTTGGTTGGCGCAGGCGTTGAGGCCGGGCAGCAGTCGGTCATTCGGAAACAGGAAAAGGCCGGCTCGGCCTCCCGGCAGTAGGCGTACTCCCGGGCCGAGAGGAGTCGATTCGCAGGGCATGTCCATCCATTCCGCAAGCTCCTCCGCTGCGCCGTTTTTCGAGATACGGACGTAGCCGGGGAGCTCTATCTCCTGGCCGTCGATCCCTCTCCCCCTGAAGAAGAAGGAAACGACATCGCCTTCCATCGGATTTGGTCTCACTCGTGTGAAGTCACGCTCGACGGAATAAACCTCGAGACCGGCCTGTCGGAACAAAGCCAAAGCCGATCGGTCGTCGAGGAATTGGGCAACTTCCCTGCCGGGGCGAAACATGCCCGATGATCCGAGCGTGAGCAAGGGTTGAGATTGCCGCTCCGCCACGCAACGGCCCTCTTCCAGACGGATGGTGACGTCGGGTTCGAGCTCGGATGCCTGCCCATGACTGACGACGAGAGCCGTCCGGCCGGCTGCAATCCGGCGGATCGCCCGTGCCACGGTCGTCCGCGCTGCCGGGTCGAGCCCAGTAAGGGGCTCGTCGAAGAGGAGAATGCGGGCGTCTCTAAGCGCGGCGCGGGCCAACATGAGCCGGCGCGCTTCTCCTCCTGATAGGGTCGTCCCGCTTTCGCCGAGGACTTCGTCCCATCCATGGGGGAGACGCTCAACGACGTCGTCCAACAACGCATCTCGGGCCGCTTGCTCGATTTCCTCATCGCTTGCATCGGGCCGCCCATACAGCAAGTTTTCTCGAATGCTTGCGGCAAACAGGTGGGTGTCCTGAGGGACGTAGGCAAAGTTCCTGCGGTAAGAATCGAGCTGGAATTCCTCCGCCGGATGTCCGTCGATGAGGAGCCTGCCTTTCTGTGGAGTGATGAGTCGAAGGATTAGGGAGAGGCTAGTCGACTTTCCCGCGCCGTTTGGTCCCTCCATGAGCGCCAAGGTTCCTTGGGGAATCGTAAAAGAGACTCCTTTGAGCGCCTTTACCCCGTCTGGATGCTGGTAGTGGACATCCTCGAAGCTCACGTCTCCATGAAACCGCGGTGCCGGTAATCCCCGGCCCGGATCTTCGGGAGGGATCTTCAAGACGTGCAACAGCCTTTCTGCACTGACCGACGCGGTCGCAAGCCGCCCCCCATCGGTGGACATCTTGCCTACAGGTCGGTAGAGCGATCTAGCGTACGTTACAAGAACCAGCAGCTCGCCGGGCGTGAGGGCGCCGTCTAGAACGCGCAAAGCCCCGACCAGGAGCACCGAGCCCACTCCCAAGGCGTTCACCACGTCCGTGAAGAGACCCATGTGGGCTCCCATCCTGGATACTGCTACGGCCTCCTCCTCCGCGGTGTCGGCCTCTCGCGTGAAGTGGTCGGTGGCCCGATCTTCGGCCGCGTACGCTTTGACCAACCGTATTTGCTGAAAGCTCTCCGTGGCGACCGAGCTGGCGTTGCTCTCCCTTTTCCTTTGCCGGTGGGTGAAGTGCTTCAGCCTGGCCGAAAAACGGCTTATAGCAACACCGTGGAAAGGAAGGGGCAGCAAAGCCAGCGACGCAAACCAAGGGTCGAGGACGAACATCACCACGGCGGTGCTGCCGACCACGACCACGCGCTCGATTAGGGACACCCATCCCGAGAATATGAGACGGCGCACTCCCGCGACGTCGCCCATCAACCTCTGCAGCAGATCGCCGGTCCTCGCCGACTGATGAAACGGGAAAGCGAGGCGATGGAGATGCTCGAATACCTGCCGCCGGATCCGAACGGTCACCCGCTTTTCGATTTGGGAGACAGCCACGGTTGCTCGCGCCGTAAGCCACCCGCAAACGACTGCAATGCAAACGAAGGCGACAGCAGCCAAGACGACTAGTTGGGCGAGCGTGAGGTTCATCAGGCTAGGCGAGCCCCGCTCCTGCACCAGGACTTCGTCGAAGATGAACTTCATCGGCCAGGGCTTGAGCAGGTCCACTGCGATGACCGCGATCGTCAGGATGAGTGATAGGACTATTGGTCCGGTCTCGCCCTTGAAAGCCGGCCGGAAGGCTCTAGCCGCGTCCCGGAAGACCGCAAGCGAGAAGCGTTCCTCCTGCTCGTTGGCATCCTTGAGCTTGGTCGCCTGGCTCATGACAACGCCGCCATCGACTGCTCCAAGCTCGCCGCCGTTCGATCCCAGGTCAGCTCGCTGAGTGCTCGCCGTCTGGCTCGGAGACCCATCTGTCGACGGAGCTGGCCATCCATCAGCAGCGTGGCAACCGCCTTTGCGAAGGCGTTACCGTCCCCCGGCTCGACGAAGAGCCCTCCTTCGCCCACGATCTGCTCCAGGTCACCTTGGGCGGTCGTAACAACCGGAAGTCCTGCCGCCATGTACTCGATCACCTTCAGCGGGCAAAAGTAGAAGTCACGAAGGAGAGGGTAAGGGGCGACTCCCACGTCCGCCTGCATCATCCGGCGAATTGCTTCGGCTTGCGGAAGGGGTCCTGTCACCTCAACTAGCTCCTCTACGCCGGCCGACGCCGCTGCCTGCACGACTCGCTCGGCCCCTGGGCCCGTTCCGATGACTAACAGACGACATTCAAGACCCCGGCGCGTGAGCTCGGCGATCATGCCCGGCAGGCTTTCGGCGCCGTGCCACGGTTTGGGATCTCCCAAGAAAGCAAGTAAGTTGCCGCTCCCCGACCTGTTGGAACTACGGACCTCGAACAGTGCCGGGTCGCACCCATTGGGAATGATGGCGACCCCTTCGCTGGTCCCGCGTATCGCTGCAACATAGCGCTGGACCGCTGTAGAGACGCAAACCACCGCGTCCGCCTCTCGAAACAGCCGCTTCTCTCCCTCGAAAACGGCAGCCGAGGGAACTAGGCCACGATGGGCTTCAGCCTCGAGGATGAGCGGAGAGTTGACCTCGAGGACGAAGGGGGAGCGCAGCCGGCGCGCGGCGTCGATGCCTATCTGAGCCACCTCCCAACTACCGTTCTGCCGAGGTGACGGTTGGGGCGAGGGGACGATGGAATAGCGCTCATAGATGAAGTCGGGTCGCCCCGTTTCCGCCGCCGCATCTAGCAATGACTGGGCGGAGCGGAGAGGCACAAGCCGCACCGGATAGGGCTCCTTGCCGTTCGATAGTCCAATGAACGCCGTCACGTCGTGCCCACGAGCTGAAAGGGCGGACGCCAAGCTTCGAAAGTGGACTGCCCCTCCTCGGGTCGCGCAGGGTGGAATTCCGGGGTCGGCGCAGACCTGAAAGACCCTCACCAACGTTTTCTACCTGGGGGCCGGCTCTCTTGCGGCTCTCTGGAATACTTCGACGAGCTGGAGGAGAGTCTTCTTCTGATCGAAAGTCGACGCAACCTTGCGCGGCCCCGCGGCCGACATTTGCCACCACAGGTCATCCTGAGTCAGGAGTCGGTCGAGCGCGTCGGCCAGCTTTAAGGAATCTCGTTCCGGAACGAGGAGCCCCTCAACCCCATCCTCGACGATCTCGGGTATGCCCCCAACCAACGTCGAAACGACGGGAAGGCCCAAGGCGAGCGCCTCGAGGAGCACGGTCGGGAGGGCGTCCTGATCACCGTTCGGAGCGGTAACGCAGGGCGCGGCGAGGACGCGGGCGGCCGCCATCCACCCTAGAACTTCCTCTCGTCCAAGCGAACCCACAAAGCTAACCCGATCCTCCAATCCGAGCCGTCGGCGCTCGTCGACCAAAAGGTCTGCATTGGGCCCACCGCCTGCTATGACGCATTTGAACTCCCGGCCCCGATCCCCGAGGATGCGACAGGCTTCGAGCAACACGTTCCAGCCTTTTTTGTCGACGAGCCTTCCGGCGCCAAAGATCAGTTGCCGGTCCCGAGGCGCGTCCCGGCCGTATGTCATCTCATCCAAGGGAAGGCCGTTATAGATTCGGACGATCCTGCTCTCGTCGCCGTCCAGAAACCTTTCGCTTATGTAGCTGCGGTTGGCGTCGCAAACCGTGACCATAGCCATCGCGGCGCGCGCAATTTCGCCGAAAATCAACGGGTCCACGGAGTCGTGGTACACGTCGATGGCATGAGTGGTGACGGTGAAGGGAATCCCCGTTATCAGATGCGCGAGATACGCCACCTGGGCCGAACCAAGCATGAAGTGGGCGTGGAGGTGGTCCAATCCGAGGTCAGTGGCGAGGCTGGCCAACTTTAGAGCTTGTCCCAGCCTGGTGCCTCCGTACTCTGGCGGAAGACGGGAGGCGAATTCGAACGCTCGGTCCAATCCCCGGTTGAACCTGGCGGCACTGAATCGCCGCAGCATTCTCATGCTTTCGAGGAGCCCCGCCGACCATGGTTGAGGCAAGTAATGGACGTTGGCGCGGACCCTTGAGATCTCGGCGTGAAATCTTGGGTCGTCGGTGGGGTATATGGAAAAGATCGACAGGTCGAATCCAGCGTGCTCGAGAGCGAGAATCTCGTTGAGGACGAAAGTCTCCGAGAGCCGCGGATATATGAGGACCACGTACCCGATACGGGCCACAGGCGCGGCCGGGGGACTCACCGCTCGTTTCCCCGCCTGGTCAACGGGCAATGCAGTGGCTCCTTCCGCGCCCAGTCGAACCCCAACTCCCAAGGGCCGCTCCATACTTTTCAAATGTCGCAGCGTAGTTTAAGTCCGAGGACAATGTCCTGCGCCTTACTTGTGATTCTCTCTACCGCTCAGCGCCACGTCACGGCGATGTATATCGTTCGGTTCCTCACCCTGAATTTCAACTACGTCCCGGGACGCCAAAAGTGGTTGCCAATACCGTCGAGCAATTAGGGAATCCGACATCTGGACACGCCCTTAGCTCAGTCTTGTTGATGCGTCCATCTTCCGACTCCATGAGGGCCACGCCCACGAGCAAGACAAAGCCCCCAAGTACCAGGCTCACCGAAAACCGCTCGCCAAATCTGAGGACTCCCACCGTGATCGCCACCAGGGGGAACAGGTAGTTGACGAGAGCGACCTTCATGGCGCTGCTGCGCTTGAAGAGCCACCACATCACGATGGCGGGAACGACGGTCACGCCAACTGCTAGATAGATCACCACTGCCCATGCAACGAGGGATAGGCGCTGCCAGCGCATGACACCGCCCAGAATACCCGTAGCCAGTAGGACCATGGTTCCAATCAGAATCTGAGGCGCCATCACTTCCAATAGCGCATGGCTTGAGTGGCGCTTGGAGTAGATGCCATGGAACGCGGTCACCAAGACAGCAGCCACGATCAGGCCGACACCAAAGACTGACGAATGGGCCGTGCCTTCCCTGGTGGAGTTTAGGGCTACGAGCGCTGCACCGGCCAAGGCCATGGTGAGGCCTAGGCTGGCCCGTCTACCCAGCGTGGCGGCCGGACTCAGAACCCGCATCCACAAAGCGGTTGCCGCGGGGACCGTCGCGAACAGGAGGCTGGCTGCACCGGCGGATACATGCTCGAGCGCTGCCGCAAAGAAGACGGAGGGAATAACCACCTGCCCCAGTGCCATGACGAATCCGTCCCCCAACAAGTGGCGCGATAGCCCGAGCCTCCTTCTTGTGCCTGCGAGGTACATGAGAAGAATTGCAGACGCGATCGTCATGCGAAGGGTGGTCAGGGTATAGGGAGCAACCCCCTCTCTGAGGGCGCTTTGGGTGGCGATACCCATCGTTCCCCATAGGACACTGATCCCAATGAGAGAGAACCAGACTAGCCAGCCGGAGTGCCGACCGGCCCCGACGGGAGCGATGGAGGGCAGCGTTCGGGGCGCCCTCTTGGTGATTAAGTCCGTTGCGGTTGGCATGGCGGACGCCCTCACGCCGCCGCAGCCCGAAGGACTCGAGAGATGCTCTCTTGAGAAAAGAAATCCTCGACCTCGACCGTCCCGGCGAAGAGACCGAAGAATCGCCGGACTTCCCGAGGATTGGAAGCGAGAGCCTGAAACAGAGCGAGGGTTTCGGGCGCCGGGGGCCGATCCAGGACGGCGGTCTCGGCGGTCCAGTGGTATCTAGCCATCTCGGCTTGGTCGCGCCGCCGCTGAT
>DATADG010000175.1:0-5590 GCA_036258655.1 Gemmatimonadales bacterium
GCTGAGCCGTGATCGTCGGATCACCAGCAACCCTCAGCGCAGGTACTATTTGGGAGTCGGGTTCCGACCGTGCGTGGCAGCTGGTAATCGAGGCCAAGGTGACAAGAACGAGCGAGACTCGATCGCACATCGATCCTGCCTCGCTCGGTTAAGTCGATCCGTCCCGCAACGCGCGGGCCGCCGCCTCGACCGCCCGGTCCACGTCATCAGACGTCGTCCGCCAGCTGGACACCGACACCCGCATGCAGCGCTTGCCCTTCCACGTAGTTCCGGTGAAGAACGCCTCGCCACCGGCGTTGATCGTCGCCATGACCTCATCGGTTCTTCGGTCGTGATCCTCCTCGGTAGCACCGGACCGTGGATCGGAGAAGCGCAGCAGGCCCTGGTTGATTTGCGGCACGCAGATGGCGCGGGCATTCGGCAGATCGGCAATGCGGGTCACGATGTCATATGCATGACGGCAACAGCGACGGATGAGATCCAATAGGCCACTGCGCCCGAGCTCCCGGAGGGCCGCATAGGTGGCGAAGCCGCGGGCACGGCGCGAATGCTCCGGCGTCCAGTCGAGCTGGTCGCGCACATCCGTGGCGTGGACCAGATAGCTCGCCCGGTGCTCCATCGCCGCGCGGTGATGCTCTGGATACGCAACGAAGGCGTAGCCGCAGTCGTACGGCACGTTGAGCCACTTGTGCCCGTCACTCGCCCAGGAGTCGGCCAGCTCGGCACCGGCGAGCAGATGGCGCAGCTCGGGTACGGTGTAACACCAGAGTCCCATGGCGCCATCGATGTGCACCCAGGCGCCGGCCTGGTGCGCCAGTGGGATGAGCTCGAGGAAGGGATCGAATGCCCCGCAGTTCACGTCGCCCGCCTGGAGCACTACGATCGTGGGGCGACCCGACTCGCGTAGAAGAGCCGCGCGCAAATCGGCAGGCGCCAGCCGTGCAGCCGAGTCACTGGGCAGGACGAGCACATTCGAGGTGCCGATCCCCAGGAGCTTTGCCGCGCGGCTGACGGTGCCGTGCACTTCAGTGGAGCTGATGATCCGGACGCTGGGCCCACCCGCAAGCCCGTCGCGGTTGACATCCCATCCCCCACGCGCGAGCACCGCATGGCGCCCGGCGGCAAGGCAGGTCACGTGGGCCATCTGGCAGCCGGTGACCAGGGCATACGAGGCGGAGGCCGGCAGGCCGAACAGATCCTTGAGCCAGGTGCCGCAGACTTCCTCGACCACGGCGGCAGCCGGACTACAGGCGTAGAGCCCCGCGTTCTGGTCCCAGGTCCCGGTGAGCCAGTCGGCGCCGAGTGCGGCCGGAAGTCCGGCTCCAATCACCCAGCCGTAGAAACGTCCACCCGCACTTCCCAGCAGGCCGCCGGCCACGTCCCGTGAAAGCTCGTCTATGACGGTTACTGGATCGACGCCCTCGTCCGGCAGAGGGCGGTCAAAGCGACGTCGCAGCTCCGCAAGTGAGGTCGTGGTACCCACTGGTGCGCCGTCGAGAGATTCGAGATACGCGAGTGCCAGTTCGGTGGCACGCTCGAGGGTGGCCTGCTGCCGGCTCTCCAGGACCGCCTGCATGGGTTCACCAGTCTTCACTAGAGGTGTTCTCACGATAGGAGCGCACGCAGAAGATGCAGGCGAAAGGGAAGCCAGCAAAGGGATCGTCGGTTGTGGACCCTAGAAGTTCCGGCTGAATCCGGCGACGAGGAGCTGGCTACATCAAGCAGGAATCAAGCGCTCAGCGCTCCGGGCCAACCTGGCGCGCTTCGGCTCGTTGCGCCAGCACTCGTTCGGTAAAGTCCAGGCGCTCCTGGGCTTCGCTGAGCTCCTGCTGCAGGGCAGTCATGTCGGCTTCCAGCGCCTCGAGCCGTCCCAGTTGGTCCATCCCGCCGGGCCGTTGCTGCCGGAGGCGAGAGGCTCCCAGCCCGAAGGCCACGGCAAGTGCCGCGTGCACTGTTGCGTGCCAGGGTTCCGCCGAGGCCGCAGCGTAGCCAACCGCCGCCAGGTTGATCATGCTCAGCACGCCCGTGATTGGGTACCAGATCCTGGATTTGAACGTCATGGCAAGCTCCTGTGGACACAGCCTAACGGAGAATGCACCGATTACGTTTCATTCCGCACCGATACTGGGTGCCCGAGTGGACCGCTCTCTGACTTCCTCCGAGGTCAGGCCGTACAAGGGCGGAGTGGGGACCTGGAGGATGCCGAGCATCAGGTAGATCTGCCCGCGGTGATGCACCTCGTGCTCCACCATCGCGCGGAGCCACTTCCAGGTTGTAATCGCCGTCCCCGCCGGTGTCCGGCACTTGCGCTGCAGGTCCGTATCACTGAGTACTCCGATGATCTCCCTCGCTTCTGCATCCAGACGGTCGAAATACGCCAGTACGTGCTCGTAGCCATCAGCCAGATCGCGGCCGCACCCGGGATAGCTGCTGGGTCGTCCAGCTACCGTCTCGGCATACATATACCGCTCGATCGTCGCCAGATGGCGAACCAGGTCCCCGAGCGTGAACGCGCCGGCGCGATGGGTCCATTCGATGCGCTCCGGAGGGATACACTCCACCACCCGGCGGGTGCGGCCCCGCACACTGGTCCAGTAGTCGAGGAATTGCTGCACCGAGGTGATCACCATGGGCAGAGATCCTTCCGTGGTTCCTCCGAGAGTACTCATCATAATGGCCAACCAGTGGCCCCGCGCACTCCTCCGGGCTGAGTTGCGCGAGGCCGGCTACGATGCGCTCGCCGCCCGTGATCTCGACGAGTCGCTCGCCTACCCTGCCGCAGATGCCAAGCGCGGACCCGTGCGCCTGGTCATCGTCGACCAGAATGTCGTGGACAGCTCGCACGAGTCGCTCTTGACGCAGCTCGCGGAGCGACTCAACAACCCGCCGATGCTGCTCCTTGCCAGCGCCGTGGCCCCGCCCAGCAATATCGGCGGACGCGTCCTTCAGCGCCCAATGAGCATTGCAGACATAGTTCGGGCCGTCCAGGCCAGCGTGCCACTCTCCCAACCAACGGCTCACCCGGTCGACTGACCGGGGTCTACCAGCGGCACTACGATCAGGAACAAAATTTTGATCTGAAACAGAGTAATCGGAGGGGCTGTGGCGTATCGTGGGTGGCGAGCTGGGGACGGCTCGCCACCCTCTTTTCGTCCGTTAACCTACGCTTCTTTGAGTTGGAGGCGCGTCTTTCTTGGCCAGCCGGTTCGTCCGGGCGAGGAGCGCGGCCAGTTTGTCGTGGGCCTTCCGGGTCGCGACTTCGCGGGTGGGGCCCGACTCCGTCATGGACATTCGCGATACCACGTGGGTAACCGTCACCACGATCCGGCCACGGTCGTCCACGCTGGCGGCGATCTCCACCTCATCATCGGGCAGCCGGTGGGGCCTTCTCCGCTCCTTACCGATCCAGGGTCCACCCTTGCAGCCGGGCCGGCGGAGCACCAGCACGAGCATCGGGAGGTAGACAACTGAGAGCATTACTGGCCATCCATTCAACGTCCACTCTCCGATCGCCGGGAGCTGGAGCACACCTGCCGCATTCGCCACGACGAGCCAGGTCCCTGCCAGATACAGAGCCATCTCCGCGCGGTTTCCGGGGATGAGCGCCAACGGAACCAGTTCGTAGGGAAGCGCGGTCTGCGGGAGCAAGGCTGTCGCGAGCATCAGCCGCCCCTCGGGACAGCTCCACCGTAGCGCTCCCAGCAGCAGGAGAGCACCGAAGGGGCGGAGGATCGGCGGCATCCAGGCGGAGTAGTCCTCGGGGAATGTCATCCACCAATCCACCGGCCATGTGGGCTGAACCGCCAGACTGAGAGCGACGAAGCCAGCGGCACCGGCGAACCCTATAAGGGAGGGCCGGGCGACCCATAGAGCCACCGAGGTAGTGGGCCGAACCGCGAGGAGAAAGCCCAGCGCCGGGATCAGGCTCGCTGCTGCCATCAGCGGCGTCGTCTGGCCATGGAGCAGAGCAAAGAGGTAGGAGCCGGACAAAAGCGCGAGCAATGCGTAGGCCCCGCGGTACTTCCAGAGCGCAAACACGAAGGCCCATCCGACCAGAACGTCGAAGACCGGGCGCGCCAGCTCCAGGGGTATCGCGGTGAACGGGACCACGAGCAGTACGGCCGGTAGCGGGTAGGGAAGCCACTGGCTTTCCGGGTATGGCGTCTCCCCGCGCAGCAGACTGGCCGCCGAAGCGTAGAGAAGCTCGAAGTCGCCAGCCGCTGCCGGCAGCCAAGTGGACGCCAGGAGCCGGCAGGCGAGCACGAAGCCGAGTCCGAGGACCAGGGCCACGAGACGGGGGCTCACCAGAGCCGGTCTCGTGCGCGTGGACCTGGTGGTCACCGCAACCGCTGCATTGCTCATCAGAGGAAACCCCGTCCAGAAGTGGCTGCGCTTTTTGCAGCATCGTGGCCGGCACGCTCCGGCCGCGACTCCTAAGTTTCCGCTCAACGCAGCGATTTCTTTAGCCCGGGGGAGTACCAAGAATTTTTCGGTTACCGCTTACCGCTCACCGTTCTACATAGATCTCCCCGCCCTTCTCCCGAAACTCCGCCGCCTTCCGCTCCATCTCCGCCGCATACTCCCTCACGTCCTGGGTGATCTTCATGGAGCAGAATTTCGGGCCGCACATCGAGCAGAAGTGGGCCAGCTTGGCGCCCTCCGCCGGCAGAGTCTCATCGTGATAGGCCCGCGCGGTGACCGGATCGAGTGAGAGGTTGAACTGGTCCTCCCAGCGAAACTCGAATCGCGCCTTGCTCAACGCGTCGTCCCATTCCCGCGCTCGTGGATGTCCCTTGGCCAGATCGGCCGCGTGCGCGGCGATCTTGTAGGCGATAACCCCGGCCTTGACGTCGTCCTTGTTGGGGAGGCCGAGGTGCTCCTTGGGGGTGACGTAGCAGAGCATAGCGGTACCGTACCACCCGATCATCGCGGCACCGATGGCGCTGGTGATGTGGTCGTAGCCCGGGGTGATGTCAGTGGTGAGAGGGCCCAGGGTATAGAACGGCGCCTCATCGCACCATTCCAGCTGCTTGTCCATGTTCTCCGCGATCAGATGCATCGGGATGTGTCCCGGGCCCTCGTTCATCACCTGCACCTCGTGCTCCCAGGCGATCCGGTTGAGCTCGCCCTGGGCCCTCTCACCACTGACATCGCCCCGGGCTACGACCACATCACCAGCGGCATCGGGGCCGCCATGATCGGTTGGTTCGGCACCGCCATGCTGTGCTACGTGACCCCGAAGGAGCACCTCGGCCTGCCGAACCGGGACGACGTCAAGACGGGCGTCATCACCTACAAGATCGCCGCCCACGCGGCCGATCTCGCCAAGGGCCATCCGGCCGCGCAGCTGCGGGACGACGCCCTGTCGCGGGCCCGTTTCGACTTCCGCTGGGAGGACCAATTCAACCTGGCGCTCGATCCGGATACCGCGCGCAGCTTCCACGACGAGACCCTGCCGAAGGACGCCCACAAGGTCGCGCATTTCTGCTCGATGTGCGGTCCCAAGTTCTGCTCGATGAAGATCACCCAGGATCTCCGCGCCGAGGTGCAGGCGATGAGCCCGGAGGATCAGGAGCGGCTCGCCGGGATG
>DATADG010000176.1:0-6821 GCA_036258655.1 Gemmatimonadales bacterium
CTAGGCCTGGGGCAGAATGCGCTTCAATAGGCCGGTGAGGACATTGCCGGGCCCAAGCTCAATGTAGGTGGCGTCGGGGGCCAACTCGGACGCTGTTCGCATACACGCGACCCAGCGGACAGGAGCCGTCAGCTGATCCGCGAGGAGGCGCTTGGCGTCCACCCCTGTGCGGATCGCCTCGCCGCTCGCGTTGGCGATAACCGGGAAGGCGGGATCCTCGAAGCCGGCCTGGCTCAACGCCTCACGAAGTCCATCCACCGCAGGCGCCATGAGAGGAGAGTGGAAGGCGCCGCTGACCTTCAGGGGAATGACTCGCTTGGCTCCTCGAGCCTTACAGCGTTCGCCCGCCCGGCTTACGCCTGGCGGATCACCGGAAATGACTGTCTGATCCGGCGCATTGATGTTCGCTGGCACGGCGATTCCATCCGGCCCGGATGACTCATCACAGGCGTTCTCGACTTCCTCCGTTGCCAGCCCCAGCACGGCCGCCATTGCCCCAGGCCGCTCCTGCCCCGCCGCGTACATCAGCTCCCCACGCCGGCGAACCAGTCGGGCTGCATCAACTGCACTCAGGGTGCCGGCCGCTACGTGCGCGCTGTACTCACCCAGGCTATGCCCGGTGGCCGCAGCTGCAGAGCCCAATTTCTGGCCGACCACGGCCAGCACCGCGACGGAGTGGGCTAGTATGGCAGGTTGAGTGTTGTGCGTTTGGGTGAGCTCGTCCTCGGGACCCTCCCACATCAGCCGGGAGAGATACGTTCCCAACGCTTCGTCTATCGCAGCGAACGTATCCCGGGCCGCAGGGAATCGATCCGCCAGATCTTTGCCCATCCCGACCCGCTGTGCCCCCTGACCGGGACACATCAACACGGTTACCACCTGATAACGGAGCTGCCCCAGGTGAACCCGGCGCCGAATGCAACCAGGAGGAGCAGCGAGCCCTGCTTGACCCGGCCTTCAGAGATCGCCTGCTCCAGAGCCAACGGGATAGAAGCCGAGGATGTGTTCCCGTAGCGATCAACATTGACCATGACTTTATCCATGGGGATGCCAGCGTGTTTGGCTGTGGCCTCGATGATCCGGATATTCGCTTGATGCGGAATAAGAAGATCGACCTCTTCGGCGGCGACGCCTGCCCGACGCATAGCTTCGTCACAGGCTTCCGCCATGGTCAGCACAGCAGCCTTGAACACCTCCCGTCCGGCCATCTTCATGTAGTGGGAACGCTCGCAGACCACCTTTTCACTAATAGGATCTACCGCTCCGCCGCCGGGTCGATACAGGAGCGGTGCAAGCGTGCCATCAGACTTGAGAAAGGTGGACAGAATGCCCCGACCATTCCCATTGGATCGGCGGACTACAGCCGCACCGGCGCCATCACCGAACAGGATGGCGGTCGAGCGGTCCTGGAAGTCGGTGATGGTAGAGAGCTTCTCGGCGCCGACGACCAGAACGACCTCTCCCAGGCCTGAGGCGATCAAACCCTCAGCCACACCGGTCGCAAACACGAAGCCGGGGCAGGCTGCGGAGATATCGAAGGCGGCCGCCTTGCTCGCCCCCAAAAGGGCTTGGAGATCGCATGCGGTGGAGGGAAGCAGGCGATCCGGTGTAGCCGTCGCGAGCACGATGGCATCGACGTCTTGCGCAGTATGGCCGGCCTGCTCCAGCGCACGCAGGCTGGCCTCACAGCTCAGCATGGCAACGGACTGGTCGGGCCTGGCGATATGCCGCTCTCGAATGCCGGTGCGTTCGACAATCCACTGGTCGGAGGTGTCGAGCATCTTGGTGAGATCGGCGTTGGTCAACACACCTGGCGGAACCGCCACACCCACGCTCGCCATCTCGGCAAAAGGACGGCGGATCATGCCGGCGCGCCTGCTTCGCGTTGCGCGAATTCCGCTCCGATATGACGGCTCAGATCCACCTCGACCGACTGCACCGCGACGCGGATGGCATTCTTGATGGCGTTCGCGGTGGAAGCACCGTGACAGATGATGGATACGCCTTTCACGCCCAGCAGCGGAGCCCCTCCGTATTCCGAGTAGTCGAGAATCCGGAACAGCTCTTTGATCTCAGGCCGGCCGAGCACGTCGGGAGCTCGCTCCTTGACGAGGTTGACGAACAAGTGAGCGACCGATTCGTAGAACTTAAGGATTACGTTGCCGACAAAACCATCGCACACGACTACATCGACGACGCCGTATTTGTGGTGTCCGGCGACGATATCCCGACCCTCGATGTTTCCTATATAGTGCAACCGTGAGCTACGACGGAGAAGGGCGTGCGCCTCGCGGCTGATGGCGTTCCCCTTTTCCTCCTCTTCACCCACATTCAGCAGACCGACGGTCGGGCTGGGACGCCGCAGCACGTCACGCATGTACACGCTGCCCAGATAGGCAAATCCTACCAGCTCACGCGGGGAGCAATCCACGTTGGCGCCGCCATCGAGCACCAGCACCGGCTGGCTCGATGTTGGAAATAGGGTAGCCACTGTAGCACGCTCGACTCCATCGTGTAGGCCGAGGAGCAGTGTCGAGGCAGCCAACAGCGCTCCGGTGTTTCCGGCGGAGACGAAGGCGTCCGAGGCGCCGGCTTTCTGCAGGCCCAGCCCGATGACGATGCTCGATTTGCGCTTGCTTCGAACGGCTGCCAGCGGCTTCTCGGCCATGCCGATAACCTCAGCCGCCTCGTGAACCTCGAGGCGGCTGCGATCGGCATCAGGATATTTGGCCAGCTCCGCCGTGATGGCTTCGGAGCGTCCGACCAGCTGGATGACGAAAGTGGGGGGCAGTGACGTAAGCGCCTGAATGACACCGGCGATTTCCGCCTGCGGGGCAGTATCGCCCCCCATAGCGTCTACCGCCACCCGGATCACGCTCAGACGTCCTCGACCTCGACCTGCTTTTTACCGCGATAGTAACCGCAGGAATCACACACCCGATGCGAGAGCTTGGGAGAGCCGCACCGCGGGCAGGCCTGAGTGCGAGGGCCGGCGGCGCTGTGCTGGCCACGACGCAGGCGTTTGCGGGACTTAGACATTCTACGCTTGGGTACAGCCATGAGATCCTCTAGGCAGGTTCAGTGGATACCGCACATCGGCAGGGTCCCGCGTTCAAATCGGCTCCACAGGTGAGGCATAGCCCGGCACAATCCTCTCGACACAGCAGCAGGTGGGTAGGCGCGGCGAGCGCCAGCTCCTCTCGCACTACGTCACGGACATCGATGTGCGAGGCACGCGCCAACAACGGATAGAAATCCGGGTCGTCCGCTGCCTCCGGGTCTGAGCTGAAGACCGCGGCATCGACATCGATGTCCACCTCAGTCTGCACGTTCCCCAGGCAGCGGCGGCACTCGCCTTGTAAGGTGCCGTGCAGATGTCCGCGCCAGAGATACTCCCCCGCCCCGGTGGCCTGGAGCTGTCCGCGAACCGCGACCGACCCCACGAGCTCGAGATCGAGTCCTTCAAAGGCTGGATCGTCGGGGCGAAGCTCACCCACGGTCTGCACCGGACCTTGCTGCAGGTCCCGGATATCCACTCGCAGCATAGCCGCTTAACGTAGCTGCCACAACAAGATAGATCAAGGTGAGCGCTTCACCCCCACAGCCGGGCCAGTTCACTTTCAGCGAAGAAAAACGCCACCTCGCGTGCGGCATTCTCCACACTGTCCGAGGCATGAATGGCGTTTCTGCCCTTGGATTCCGCAAACAGCTTACGGATCGTTCCGGGTGCTGCCTCGGCGGGATCAGTAGCGCCGATGACCGTTCTCAGGTGGGGGACGGCATCCTGTCGCTCGAGAGCAAGTGGAAGACAGGGGCCGCTCGTCATGAACTCGACCAGCTCGGCGTAGAAAGAGCGCCCGCGATGAACAGCGTAGAAGGCGCCCGCCTCTGCCTGGGTCAGACGGACCAGACGAGCGGCCCTCGGGGTGAAGCCCGCTTGCTGCAGGTGCGCCAGTATAGCCCCGGCCTTGCCGCTGGCGATCGCGTCGGGCTTGATAATGCCGAGGGTCAGGGATGCTGCCACACGACCTCCTTCATCGCTTGCTCAAGGCGCCGAGCCGCTTTTCCAGCAACCCGACGACCTCCGCCGGACGGCGCATGACGTCGATGCCCGCCTGCTCGAACGCGGCGAGCTTTTCTTCTGCGGTTCCGGATGAACCGGAGATGATGGCTCCCGCGTGGCCCATGCGGCGCCCCTTCGGCGCTGTCTGACCGGCAATGAACCCCACCACGGGCTTGGTAAGGTGCTGCTTGACGAATGACGCTGCGCGCTGCTCGTCGGTGCCGCCGATCTCACCGATCATGACGATAGCTTCGGTGGCCGCATCCTCCTGAAACGCGGAAAGGCAATCGATAAAGTCGGTTCCGATGATGGGGTCGCCACCGATGCCGACGCATGTACTCTGGCCAATGCCGTTTCGGGTCAGCTGATTCACAACCTCATAGGTCAGGGTGCCGCTACGGGAGACCAGCCCCACCCTGCCCGGGATGCAGATGTTCCCCGGGATGATTCCCACCTTGCTCTCACCCGGTGTGATGAGACCGGGACAGTTTGGACCGATGAGCCGGGCGCCATGCGCACGCACGAAGGGCATGACCCGGCTCATGTGCATCACGGGAATTCCTTCGGTGATGCAGACGACCAGCGGAATACCCGCATCCACGGCTTCGAAGATGGCCCCGGCAGCCGCCATTGGAGGGACGTAGATGATCGCGCAGTTAGCGTTCGTTTCCTCCACCGCGTGTGCAACCGTGTTGAACACGGGGATCTTCTTCTCGAACTTCTGACCTCCCTTGCCCGGCGTCACTCCTGCCACAACCGTGGTGCCGTACTCCAGCATTTGCCGCGCGTGGAACGCTCCCTCCCGGCCAGTGATACCCTGGACCAGGAGACGCGTGCTTCCATCGACAAAGATGCTCATGCCGCCTTCCGCACCAGCTGCACCACACGCTGAACTGCCTCATCCATGTCGCTCAGTGCCGTCATTCCCACACCTTCCAGGATGCGGATGGCTTCGCTCTCGTTGGTACCGGTAAGTCGGATGACGATTGGAACGTTGACCCTGAACTGTCGAGTTGCCTGGACAATGCCGTTGGCAACGTCATCGGTTCTGGTAATCCCGCCGAAGATATTGAACAGGATGGCCTTCACCCTCGGATCGGCGGTAATGATTTTGAGCGCGTTGATCACCTTCTCCGGGCTGGAGCTGCCGCCGATATCCAGGAAGTTGGCAGGCTCACCGCCGTAATACTTCACCAGATCCATCGTCGCCATAGCCAAACCAGCTCCGTTGACGACGCAACCGACGTTACCCTCGAGCTTGATGAATGAGAGATTGGCTCTTCGAGCTGCGGCTTCACTTGGTTCTTCGGCGGAGTCGTCTCGCAGGAGTCCAAGGTCCGGACGCCAGAACAGCTCGTTGTCGTCGATGACTATTTTCGCGTCCAGTGCGAGTACTTCTCCGGCCGGGGTGGTTGCCAGGGGATTAATCTCGGCGAGTGAGCAACCGTTGTGGGTAAACACCTGATAGAGTTGCTCCATGATCCGAGCGGCGGCTTTTACCTGGTTGTAGTCGCGGTAGAGCGCAAAACCGAGGGCCAGCGCCTGGTGCGGCAACAACCCGTAGGTTGGATCCACCGGGCGTCGGACAATCTTGTCGGGTGTTTTTGCTGCCACTTCCTCGATGTCCACACCGCCAGCCGAGCTCACCATGAACACCGGACGCTGGCTTTCACGGTCCATGATCAGCCCGAGGTAACTCTCCGATGCAATGTCGGCCGCCGGGACGACCAGGACCTTGTGTACCGTCAGTCCCTTGATCTGCATCCCGAGGATCTGTGACGCATGGTCGAGGGCCTCTCCCGGATTGCTCGCCAGCTTGACACCCCCTGCTTTACCTCGACCTCCAGCGTGTACCTGGGCCTTGATGACCACGGTTCCGCCTAGTCGTCGGGCGATGGACTCGGCCTCAGTTGGTGTAGAGGCCACATCGCCCTCGAGCATGGGAATGCCGGCGGTTTTGAGCAGCGTGCGTGCCTGGTACTCGTGAAGATTCATGGCGTTGCCACGATGGTAGTCCCGGTCTCACCTCGCAACGCGGCAGGTCCCTGTGACAGCCTGGCAATGATCGAACGTCTGCCGCCCCGACGGACGAATGCTGCTGCGGCCTCGACTTTGGGCTTCATTCCACCAGCATCCAGAGAGCCTCCCGCAATCATGTCTTCCGCCTGCTCCACCGTCATCCGGCGCACCGGCCGCGCTGTCGGGGTACCCCAGCCCTCGAAAACGGCATCGACATTGGTAAGGATCATCAGGACTTCAGCGCCAAGCTGAGAGGCGAGAATGGACGAGACCCGATCCTTATCCACCACTGCATCGAGCCCCTCCAAGCCGAGGATCGGGTCCAGATAGACGGGCGGCCCGCCCCCGCCAGCCGCGATGACAATCACTCCCTGATCCAGCAGTCGCTGGATGACCGGAAACTCCACCACGCTCAGTGGGATCGGGCTGGTGGCCATGCGTCGCCACTCACCTGCTCCATCCTTACCGACAGATCTGCCCGCTTCCTGGAGACGGGCAGCTTCGGAGGCGGAGAGAGCGTGGCCAATCGGCTTCGTCGGACGGCTCAGCGCGGGATCATACCGATCCACCAGCGTCTGAGTAATTAACGTGACCACCTCCCGCTGCACTCGCGCCGCCGCAAGCGCATTCTGGAGGGACTGCTGCAGCATGTAGCCGATCCAGCCGGCGGTTTCCGCCACCAGAACGCCGAGAGGAAGCGGTTCGGCCACATGCCGGGCAACCTCGTTGCGCACCAGCT
>DATADG010000177.1:0-13148 GCA_036258655.1 Gemmatimonadales bacterium
TTCGAATCGATGCGGGGGGTGGAACGCTCGCAGCTCGTGCTGCGGGATTACTCGTGCGCGTTGTTCCGGACTCGCTGAGCGGCGAAAACGCGCTCGCTCCGCTCTCTCGGGGATGGCTCCAACTGTACTAACTGCCAGAACTTGCAGCGCTGCTCGACTCCTATACTCCAGTGCTGCATCCCGAGAGACCGTTTGCGAAAGAGAAGATGGTCGCCTCTAGAGCGGCTGCAGGCTACCGCAAATTCCCAGGGTAAGTAGTCTCGGCGTAAGCGATTACCAAACTGCAATTTGTGTGGCACATCGGTTGCCCTCTCACCGCCGAGATATATCCGGACGCCTCTTTAACCAGCGGACACCTATGGGTCTCTTCGGGCGCAAGGCGACGACGGTGGGCCTCGATATCGGAAGCGGGCTCATCAAGCTCGTCGCCATCTCGCACGCATCCGGTGGTCCGGTGCTGACCAAAGTGGCGTTCACGCCTATCGCCAACGATGCCATCGTCGAGGGGGAGGTTATGGACCCCGGCATCGTGTCCGAGGCGATCAAGGACTGCATGTCCGCAGCCGGGGTCAAGACCAAGAAGGTCGTGACCGCGGTCGGCGGCCGGGATGTGATCGTCAAGAAGATCACGATGGACCGGATGCAGGAGTCCGACGCACGGGAGGTCATTCGCTGGGAGGCGGAGCAACACGTTCCGTTCGACATGGACAACGTGGAGCTCGACTTTCAGATCCTGGATCCGTTCGGCGAGGGACTCCAGATGACCGTCCTGCTGGTGGCGGCCAAGCGCGAACTGGTAGAGCACAAGCTCGCCTTGCTAGCCGATGTCGGGCTGGAGCCCAGCATCATCGACGTGGACGCGTTCGCTCTCCACAACGCTTTCGAGGTCAACTACCCCGAAGCAATGAATGGGGTCGTAGGCCTGGTGAATATCGGTCACGAGACCACCAACATTTACATCCTGGACGATGGTGTCCCGGTGTTGACCCGTGATATCCCGGTCGGCACCCGACGCTTCCGCGAGGATCTCCAGCGGGAGCGGGGTCAGTCCGCGGAAGAGGCGGAGCAGATGCTGCAAGGCAGCGCCTCGAGTGAGATCCCGGAGGGTTTTCTCCAGACCCGCACCGAGGAGCTCGCCGTCGGCATCGAGCGGGCCGGCGCCTTTCTCCAGACAGCCAGCCGTTCAGCGGGTGGGATCGGCCGGATCTTTATAACCGGCGGCGGATCTCGAATCCCGCGTCTCAGCCGCGCCTTGGGTGATCGGCTCAAGATTCCGGTGCAGCTCGCCAATCCGATCGAGAAGTTGCAGGTAGCAGACGGCGTGTTCGACACGATGCAGGTGGACGAGGTGGCGCCCCTGCTGATGCTGCCGATCGGTCTCGCTCTGCGTACCGCAGCCTGACCTCGACCCGGATCCGTAACCAATGATCACTATCAATCTTCGACCAGGTCAACGGCGCAAGCGCGGTGGCAACCCATTCAAGGGGATGCTCGACCGGTTCGCCGGGCTCAGGGAGCTGAGCACCAAGGTGAAGGATCCAATGCTGATGGCCGCGGTAGGCGCCTGGGTCTTCGTCTCGGCCGCACTCGGTTTGATCTATCTGAATCAGCTCCGGCAGCTCTATACCCTGGAGCCCAGACTGGAACAGGCCCGCAGCGAGAATCGCCGCTTCAAGGCGTTCCTGGCCGACAAGCGGCGGCAGGAGAAAATCCGGGATTCATTGCTCGCTCAGATCACCGTTATTCGGAACGTGGATGGCGATCGCTACACTTGGCCGCACCTGCTCGACGAGATCACCAAGGCGCTGCCGGCGTATACCTGGCTGGTGGACATTGCGCACACCCCGGCACCGATGGCGCCCGCCAAGCCTGCCGGCGCGGCCCCGGATACCAGCATTAGTCCGCCTCCTCCGCCGCCGGTCGCATTCCAGATCAACGGCCGGACTATCGACATTCAGGCCTACACCCGGTTCCTCCGGCAGCTGGAGGCCTCGCCCTGGATTATGGACGTCACGCCGGTATCGGCCCAGACCGTGGTCGAGAAAGAGCGCGCGATTACCGCGTTTACGATCCGCGCGTCGTACAACAGGGCGGATTCTGCCTACATCCGCACGGCTCCCTACAGCCAGTCGGTGAGGTAAGCCATGCAGCTCTCCGCACAACAGAAGACGCCGCTGCTCGCGCTGGTACTGGCGCTCCTGGTTGGCTACATCGCTTATACCGGCGCCGTCATCGATGCGGTAGGTCTCAAGGGCCTTGCCGGTAACCGGGAGCGGATCGCGGCCATACGCGACACCATCACCCGCTTCGAGGCTGCCACCGACAGTGCCAAGAAGGAGCTGGCCAAAGGCACCGTGGCGGACGTTCGCAAGCGACTGGAAACCTACCGTGCCAGCCTGGTGCTGCTCCGCCGTCTGGTGCCGGAGCGGAACGAGGTTCCCAACCTGCTGGACGACATCTCTACCCGCGGCAAGATCCGCGGCGTGACGCTCTCGCAAGTAGTGCCGCAACCGGTCGAGCCGGGACCGGCACCGTTTGACACCTACAAGTACAACATGTCGGTCATTGGACGCTACGATCAGATCGGCCAGTTCCTGGCAGACGTCGCCAGCCTGCAGCGGATCATCGTTCCCTACGACCTGACTATTGCAGCCGCCAGCAGCAGCACGGCCAGAGTGCTGGGCGACAGCACCGAGGCGCTGCTCGAGGCGCGTTTTCAGATCCGGACCTACGTGAAGTCTCCCAACACGGAAGGAGAGGCCAGTGGCACGTAACGCCTTTGCGCTCGCTCTCCTGACCGCCTTCGCACTGGGGGGCTGCTCCACCATCAAGGGAGTGCTCCAGGGAGACAAGGAAGAGAAGGCTGCGGAGGCCAAGCTGGTGGCACTGCGGGCCCGCACCGACAGCCTTCGCAAGGCTCGCCGGCTGGCAGATTCGCTGGCCCAGGTACGCTTTACGGTCTGCGCCGATTCGGTCCGCGCCGAGCTGAACAAGTCGGCGGCGATGAAGACCAAGGGCAAGAAGAAGAAAAAGAAAGCGGCACTCGCTCGCCTGTCCGAGGAGCAGATCCTCACCCGGGTACAGGCTGCCTGCCCCACCGGCACGATGCCGCCCCAGACCACCGTTGCCATTGCGGATAGCGGAGCGAGCCGGAACCCGACGGCCGACACAACTGGGAAGACGGCTGTCGAGAGCATGAGGAAGGTTGCTGCCGATACTGCTCGTCCATCCGCCCAGTCACAGCCGACCGCCTCGGCACCTGCCCGCGGGGCTTCCGCGTCTTCGGCTGCCGTGTCGCAGGCGAGTTCCGCTCCGGGCCAGGATAGCGCGTCGGCCGATTCAGCTGGGGGCTCAAAGGAACTGGAGATGTACCGGGAGACCTTCGCCTATGCCGGCGGGCCCCGGGACCCGTTCAACTCGCTCCTGAACATGGCCAAGAATGGCCCGGAGCTCGCCGACCTGCAGCTGGTCGGGATCTATAGAAATCTGCGGACCCCGGACGCGAGTCTCGCGGTGTTCCGGGAAAAGGACGGAGGCAAGCGTCACAAGCTCCGTGCCGGCGATCAGGTCGGCCGGTCGCGCCTGATCCAGATCCGTGAGCGCGATGTCGTATTCATGATCGAAGACTTCGGTTTTGAGCGGCAAGAAACCCTTTCTCTCCGGAAGCAGGAGGACGTAGCCCCATGACCCGATTCTATCGCCTGATGGTCGCCACCGCCGCGATCTTCGGAGTGACCTCCGCGGCGCGCGCGGATGGCCCCGCGAGCGGAGAGGTCACGGGCGTCAGTGTCCAGCCCTCACCCGGCCGCGCCGACGTCATTGTCAACGTTCGCGGCGCCGTCGAGGTCCGCGACTTCATGCTGGAGAACCCCCACCGGCTGGTGCTGGATGTGGTCGGTGCCAAGCTCAAGGGGAAGACCGCCGGACTCTATGACGGAGTCAAGCGGGGTGGAGTGGTCAACCTGCGCTACTCCCAGTTCCAGCCCACCGTGGTCAGGGTCGTCATGGACCTCGATCGGGCGATGGACTACAAGGTCGAGCGCTTACCCGATGCGATCCGGGTTTCGTTTGGCACCGACCAGTCATTCCTGGCCTGGTCGTCGACCGATCGCCGGGCAGCTGCTCAGGCCGCCAGGGCCGAGCGTGGTGAGCCCGAGGTGCGCCTGCCGGCAAGCCGCCTGGTTCGCGCCAATACAGCCAATACAATGGAAGAGCCTCGGATCACCGTCGTGTGGGACCGCGCCAATATTGCCGACGTTGTGGCCGGGTTCGCGGCATTCAGTGGCCGGACCATCATCCTGGGCAAGGACATCAAGGGAGAGGTGACGGCCGAGATCCGGAACCAGCCCTGGCCTCAGGCGTTCCAGGCAATCCTGGCGTCACAGGGGCTGTCGGCGCAGGAGATGCCCGGTGGCATCATCCGCGTGGACAACCCCTCGGCCCTGGCATCGCTCGATTCGCTGGAGCCGCTGGAGACGTCCGTCATACGGATCAACTATGCCAAGGCCCGGGAGCTCACCAAGAGCGTCGAGGGAACTCTCACGAAGGGCCGCGGCAAGGTCATCGCCGACGACAATTCCAACTCGCTCATCGTCACCGATACCAGAAGCCGAATCGGCAGCCTGACGGAGTTCGTCAAGGGCCTGGATATCCGCACTCCTCAGGTGTCGATCAAGGCCAAGCTGATCTTCGTCGATCGCACCGACATCGAGGAGCTGGGGATCAAATACGATCTCGGCAATCAGAACCAGTTCTTCAACAACCTGGTGCAGCGCTGCTGCGACCCGGAGACCGGGAAGAGATATTCGCCCAACTCCTACGTGGTGGACATCGGCGGCAACTCGGTCTCAGGCATCGGCAATGCAGACGGTGCCGTGGTCAACTCCGCGATCGACCTGATCTTCTCTACCGCACTGGGTGGCTTTACCCTGACCTCCTTCCTGAGCGCGGTGGAGCGGGCGGACCTCTCCGACATCCAGGCGGAGCCGGTGATTACCACCCTGGACAACCGGAAGGCCGACATCCTCGTGGGTGAGGAGACGCCGGTCCGGGTTATCGACATCAGCTCCCAGACCGGCGACGCCAAGGCGAACGTTACCTTCAAGGAGACCGGTATTCGACTCACCGTCACTCCGCACGTGACCAGCAACCGTCAGATTGCCATGGAGCTGCACGCCGAACGCTCGGCGCTCCAGCCGCTTGCGGCCGCCGACCTCGGCTTCATCTTCCAGACCCAGCGGGCCGACAACCAGCTCCTCGTCAACGATGGCGAGACGGCGGTGGTTGGCGGGCTCACGGTTACCTCGGTCACCAACACACGGAACGGCATCCCGCTCCTCTCGGGCCTGCCGATCATCGGCAAGCTGTTCAGCTTCAGCAAGAACGAAGAGAACCGGCGGGACCTGATCATCCTGGTAACGCCGCGGATCATCGACGACGGCATGATGCCGCCCGAGTGAGAACTCGGCTGGCACTCGCAAACCATGGACGAGCCCGGCGCCAGCCGGGCTCGTTCGTTAGAATGAGGGTACCTTCACCCTCACACCAGAGCCGCGCTATGCTCCGATTCTCCACCGCAGGCGAATCGCACGGGAAGGCCCTCGTCAGCATCGTCGAGGGCCTGCCCGCAGGGTTGCCCGTGACGGCGGAAGTGGTAGATCGGGAGCTCGCGCGGCGGATGCAGGGGTACGGCCGCGGCGCCCGGATGAAGATCGAGCGCGACCACGTCGAATGGCTCTCGGGTATTCGGGCTGGGGAGACGCTCGGCTCACCGGTGGCCATGCTGATTCAGAACCGCGACTGGGCCAATTGGGAAGACGTCATGGCACATCAGGCAGTCGACGTTCCTGGAGAGTTGCGTCGGCGCAGGGTGACCCGGCCCCGTCCCGGCCACGCGGATCTGGCCGGCGTGCTCAAGTACGACCGGCTGGACGCCCGTGACATCCTCGAGCGGGCGAGCGCCAGAGAGACTACGGCCCGAGTGGCAGCGGGTGCGCTCGCTAAGCGGCTGCTCGCGGAATTCGGAGTCGAGATCGGAAGCCACGTGATCTCGCTCGGAGGCATCCGAGTGCCACCCTGCGTGCTGCCCGTGCCGCTCAACGAGACGGCGGATCGCTCCGAGATCCGGGTTCTCGATCCGAAGATTGAAGTGGAGATCATTGCGCGGATCGACGCCGCCAAGCAGGCAGGAGACACCCTTGGTGGTGAGGTCGAAGTCGTTGCCCGAGGTGTCGTCGTCGGACTCGGCAGCCACGTGAGCTGGGACCGCAAGCTCGATGGCCGGCTCGCCGGCATGCTCATGTCGATCCCGGCGGTAAAGGCCGTGGAGATCGGATTGGGGTTCGAGTCGGCGCGTCGGCCGGGCTCGGAAGTTCACGATCCAATAGAACGCGCTGAGCCCGGCCCTCCTGGGCCGGGTATTGATCCCGGCCCTCATGGGCCGAATCGCGATCCCCGCGGGGGATTCCGGCGGCCGACCAACAACGCCGGAGGGCTCGAGGGAGGAATCACCAACGGGGAACCGGTGGTTGTTAAGGTAGGGATGAAGCCGATCAGCACGCTCATGTCTCCCCTGCCGACAATTGATTTGGCAACCGGCCAGCCGGCCAAGGCGGTGAGCGAGAGATCGGATGTGACGGCCGTCCCGGCCATGGGTGTCATTGCCGAGGCACTGGTGGCCCTGGTGCTCGCTGACGCGATGCTGGAGAAATTCGGCGGTGATTCGTTGGGCGAGATGCGTCGGAACTACGACGGCTACGTCGCCGCCCTCGGCGCGCGGTGGATCGCTTCGCGCGAGGCTCGGTAGGTCATGGCAAAGCACATCCTGCTGGTGGGCCTGCCGGGCTCGGGCAAGAGCACCGTCGGAAAGCTCGTCGCCGAGGCGCTCAACACCTCGATCATCGATATCGATGGTTTGCTGGTGCGGGAGATGGGCATGCCGGTGGTGCAGATCTTCGGGATGCTGGGTGAGCCGAAGTTCAGGGAGCTGGAACGCGACGCGGTAAACGCGGCCCAGGCCCGGCAGCCTTGCGTCATCGTTCCCGGCGGTGGCTGGGCGGCGCAGCCCGGGCAACTGGAGGGAGCCCGCCCGGCCAGCCTGATCATATATCTCAAGTGCCTGGCGGAGACGGCCACCAAACGAAGCCAGGCGAGCGAGGCCCGTCCCTTGCTGGCGGGAGTGGACCCGGTGCAGCGGATGCGAGCGCTGCTCGAGGAGCGGGAGCCGTTTTACCGCATGGCGGACCACGAGGTAAATGCGGAGAACGTACCGCCCGAGGCGGTCGCCGCCGAGGTCATGAACCTGGCGCGACAGTACGGAGGCTGGTTTGCCCGATCGTAGATCGAGGCACAGCCCACAGCCTCTAGCTCCCAGCGAACTTGCATTTGGCCCGGCGGTGCGGGTTTCTTGCTACCGCCGGCTTTGATTCCTGGATGAGGGGAGTACTTACACTGGATTATGGCGACGAGAGAGCGAAGGACGAGAAAGACGGGAAAAACGGGAAGGCGAGCACCTGAGCGGAGCACGAAGGCCGCCAAGTCCGCCGCGCCCGTGGCGCGTCCTTCTGCCAAGACGGTGAGTCGGGCCAAGAACAATGGCGCCCGCACCCGAGGAGGTGACGGACGTCCGGCCCTCGTCATCGTGGAGTCGCCCACCAAGGCCAAGACCATCGGGAAGTACCTGGGCTCCGGGTACGAGGTGAAGGCCACCATCGGGCATCTTCGCGACCTGCCCACCCGCGAGCTGGGCGTCGATGTCGAGAACGGATTCGAGCCCAAGTACGTCACGATCAAGGGAAAGACCAAGACCCTTACCGAGCTCAAAAAGGCGGCCAAAGGGGCATCCGCCATTTACCTCGCCACTGACCCCGACCGTGAGGGCGAGGCCATCGCGTGGCATGTTGCCGACCAGCTGAGGGCGGCACTGCCGGCCGCGGTCCGCACGCATCGAATCCTCTTCCATGAGATCACCAAGGAAGCCATTCAAGAGGCGCTGCGTGATCCCGGCAAGATCGATGACCGCAAGGTGGACGCTCAGCAGGCCCGCCGGATTCTCGACCGGCTGGTGGGGTACAAGGCGAGTCCCATTCTCTGGCACAGCATCAAGACCGGCCTCTCCGCCGGCCGGGTTCAGACCGTGGCTCTCCGGCTGATCGTGGAACGCGAGCGTGAGATCCGTGCGTTCAAGCCCGAGGAGTACTGGTCCATCGAGGCGCTTTGCGCCAAGAATGGCCAGACCTTCGAGGCGGCGCTCGCCAAGGTCGGGGGCCACAAGCCACAGCTGCACACCGAGGCCGACGCCCGCGCGGTGGTGGACGCGGTGCGCCCACGACCATTCGTTGTTTCGAAGGTCGAGAAGCGAAATCGAAAGAAGAATCCGGCCGCGCCGTTCACCACCAGCACGCTGCAGCAGGAAGCCGCCAAGAAGCTGGGCTTCTCCTCGCGGCGCACCATGCGGGCGGCTCAAGATCTGTACGAGGGCGTGGACGTGGGCGAGGAGGGGCCGGTCGGTCTCATCACGTACATGCGCACCGATTCACCTCAAGTGTCGGACACGGCACTGGCATCGGTCCGCAGCTTCATCAAGAAGAACTACGACAAGCCGTATCTGCCGGCAGAGCCCAACGTCTATACTCCCAAGAAGAATGCGCGGGTCCAGGGGGCTCACGAGGCGATCCGCCCCACCGACGTGCGCCGCCGGCCGGAGCAGGTCCAGCAATATCTGGAAAGCGATCAGTACCGGCTTTACCAGCTCATCTGGCAGCGCTTCGTCGCTTCGCAGATGACTCCTGCTGTGTACGACATGACGGTGGTCGACTTCGACCTTGGAGAGTATCTCTTCCGGGCTACCGGGTCGGTCCTGGTGTTCGACGGATATCACGTGCTCTACACCGAGGGACGGGAGAAGGAAGAGGGCAAGACCATGGACGATCTCCCGCCCATTCCGCCGCTGGCCGTGGGAGACCGGGTGGAAGTACGCGAGATCACTCCGACCCAGCACTTCACCGAGCCGCCTCCGCGCTATTCCGAGGCGAGCCTGGTCAAGGAGCTCGAGCGTCTGGGGATCGGTCGGCCGTCGACCTACAGCGCCATCATCTCCACGCTGTCCGCCCGGGAGTACGTGCGGGTGGACCAGCGGCGGTTCTTCCCCACCGATCTGGGCGAGACTGTCGAGAAGATCATGGTGAGCAAGTTCCCCGAGATCTTCAACGTCGAGTTCACCTCCGAAATGGAGGAGGAGCTCGACCGGATCGAGGACGGGGAGCTGGCGTGGCAGCGGGTGCTGCAGGACTTCTACGGGCCGTTCACCAAGGCCCTTGACGCGGTCGATATGAAGGCGCTGGTGGCCGATGCCCACGGGCTCAACCCCGAGGAGCTGGCGAAGGAACGTTGTCCCAGATGCGGCTCACCGATCGAGCTCAGAACCGGGCGGTTCGGGCCGTATCTCGCGTGCATCAAATACAAGGAGCACTGCGATTACGTGAAGTCGCTGAAGAAGGTCAAGGTGCCCGACCGCGCCAGCGACGAGAAGTGCCATCTGTGCGGCTCGCCCATGGTGATCAAGACCGGCCGCTTCGGCGAGTTCCTCGCGTGCACCACCTACCCTGGGTGTAAGGGCACTCGCTCGATCCCCATGGGCCTCAAGTGTCCCAAGTGTCCCACCGGCGATCTCACCGAGCGGCGCACCAAGCGAGGGAAGTCCTTCTGGGGTTGTCTCCGCTATCCGGACTGTGATTTCTCGACCTGGAATCGTCCGGTTCCCGAGACCTGTCCCGCCTGTGGATGGCTGGGCATGGAGAAGAAGATCAGTAAGGCCGAAGGTGAGAGTCGCACCTGCCTCAAATGCGGGCATCGAGTCGTCATCGCCGAGCCGGAGGAGGTGGCGCTGGGGTGAGCGGACCGGGTGTGAACGTCACCGTGGTCGGCGGAGGTCTCGCCGGCTCGGAGGCGGCCTGGGCGCTCGCTGAACGAGGTTGCCGGGTCACGCTCTGCGAGATGCGCCCGCACAGACCGACCGCCGCGCACCATACCGACCGGCTCGCCGAAATCGTCTGTAGCAACTCCTTCAAATCAGTCGAGCTCACCAACGCCCACGGATTGCTCAAGGCGGAGCTCCGGGCCCTGGGCAGCGTGCTGCTCCCCTGCGCAGACGAGGCGCGGGTTCCCGGGGGAGCGGCACTCGTGGTCGACCGCGAGGTCTTCTCCCGCGCCGTGCACGAGCGGGTAACGGCGCATCCCAACATCACGCTGGTCCGGGAGGAAATCACCGAGCTTCCGTCCCGCGCCGTTATTGCCACCGGGCCGCTGACGTCGGAGCGGCTCAGCCGTGCCATCGTCGCGCGGCTCGGATCGTCGGCCCTGGCGTTCTACGACGCGATCGCCCCCATCGTGTCCGGCGATTCGCTCGACTACAGCCGACTGTTTGCCCGCTCTCGCTACGGCAAGGGTGACGGGGACGACTATCTCAACGCCCCTATGGATTCGCAGGCCTACGATCGATTCATCGATGCGCTGATCGAAGGCGACCAGTTCCAGGGACATGCATTCGATGAGGTGCCGTACTTCGAAGGCTGTCTGCCGGTGGAAGAGATGGCTCGGCGGGGGCGGGACACCCTGCGGTTCGGGCCGATGAAGCCGGTCGGGCTGGCCGATCCCAGGACCGGACGAGAGCCTCACGCCGTCGTGCAGCTCCGACGAGAGGACCGGGACGGTCAGATGTGGAACCTGGTGGGGTTCCAGACTCGCCTTCGGATTCCGGAGCAGCAGCGTGTGTTCCGCATGATCCCCGGCCTGGAATCCGCCGAATTCCTGCGGTACGGCAGTATCCACCGGAACTCCTACCTGAACAGTCCCGCGAGTCTGGGTCCCGGACTCACTGCCCGGGATGACGATCGCCTCTTCTTTGCCGGTCAGATCACTGGCGTGGAGGGATACACCGAATCGCTGGGCACCGGCATTCTGGCCGGGATCAACCTCGCGCGCCGGCTGTCCGGCGAGCCGATCGTCATGCCGCCGCCCACCACTATGTTAGGTGGCCTGTATCGCTATCTTCGCGACGCCGACCCGCAACACTTCCAGCCGATGAACGCCAACTTCGGATTACTGGATCCGCTGCCAGGCAAGGTCAAGAAAGATCGCAAGAAGGAGCTGCTGGTCGAGCGGGCCCAGGCAGAATTTTCAGTGTGGCTGGAAGAGACCGGGATCCAACGTCGAACAGCATTGGCGAATTAAAGGTCGGACCTGAGCCGGCTGCGTTGGAGGGCCCCGGAGGAGCACCATGCCTGTCGCCACAACGGAGCTCTATGTCTCGCCGAACCGAGATTACCGAATACCTGAACCATCTCGAGAAGGAGCGTGATGTCTCGCCTCACACGGTGAAGGCGTACGGGCGAGATCTCGAGGCTTTCACCGACTTCTGCGACCGACACTACGGGACCTGGGACTGGAAAACGGTGGACCGACTGGGCCTCCGCGGCTTTCTCGGTGAGCAGCAGCGGCGGGGACTGTCCAAGCGCAGCGCGGCGCGGGCACTCTCCGCCATCCGGAGCTTCTACCGCTTCCTCCAGGAGCACCACGGGGTGCCCAACACACTGGCCCGGGCCGCTCGAATTCCCAAGCTCGACAAGCGGCTGCCCGGCTACCTCGACCGGGAGCAGACGCAGCGACTCTTTGATTGGGCCGAGCAGCGCGCCGGCGCCGACGAGCTGGGTCCGACGAGGGACCTTGCTGTCCTCGAGCTGTTCTACTCCACTGGGATTCGGCTCTCGGAGCTGACCGGCATGAACCTGGACGATCTCGATCTGCTGTCGGACCAGGTCAAGGTGCGGGGAAAGGGTCGCAAGGAGCGGATTGTACCGGTCGGCTCGCGGGCGGTGCTTGCGCTCCGGCGCTATCTTCGACTGAGAGAGCCGGTAGTCGCGCAGCGCGGTACCGACCGGAGCGCCGTATTCGTGAGCCGGCGGGGCAGGCGGCTCACACCGCGCAGCATTCAGCGGATCGTCCACCGGATGTTCGATGCAATCGGTGGCGACGGGCTCAAGGTGCATTCGCTTCGGCACAGCTTCGCGACCCACATGCTGGATGCCGGAGCCGATTTGCGGGCGGTGCAGGAGCTGCTGGGACATGCTTCGCTCAGCACTACCCAGATCTACACCCACACCAGCATCGAGCGACTGAAGAAGGTGTACAATCAGGCGCATCCAAGAGCGTGAGGATTAAGAGCGTTTTGTTGAGGATCGATGACTCACTTCCATGGAACCACTATCCTCGGCGTTAGAAAAGACGGCCGCGTGGCGCTGGGCGGCGATGGACAGGTCAGCATGGGCGAGACCGTCTTCAAGTCCCACGGCAGCAAGGTGCGGAGCCTCAAGGGTGGCAAAGTGCTGGCCGGATTTGCGGGCTCGGTGGCGGATGCGCTGACCTTGTATGAGAAGTTCGAGGAGAAGCTCGACCGCTATCCGGGGAACCTGCCCCGCGCCGCAGTGGAGTTGGCCAAGGACTGGCGGAGCGACCGGGTGCTGCGGCGACTGGAAGCACTGCTCGTCGTGGCAGACCTGGAGCACAGCTTTCTCCTGAGCGGCACCGGCGAGCTGATCGAGCCGGACGACGGCGTCGTCGCCATCGGGTCAGGCGGAAACTTTGCGCTGGCCGCCGCGCGGGCGTTGCTGCCGGAGCCCGGTCGTTCGGCGCGGGAGATCACCCAGCGCGCACTGGAGATCGCGGCCGACATCTGTGTCTTCACCAATCGAAACATCACCATTCTCGAACTGCCCAGCGATGGTAAGAAAACGTAAGCGGGACTAGTCCCCCACGCTGCCCCGCTCACGCAGTACTTTTAGGTATGACCGAAGCCGCCAAAGACCTCACCCTTCCGAGGGAGTCAAGCGAAGCCACCTCCCCCATGCCCTGGCTCGAGGAGATGCCGCCGCGCCTCATCGTCGGGGAGCTGGATCGCTACATCGTCGGGCAGGAGGCCGCGAAGAAGGCTGTGGCCATTGCAGTGCGGAACCGGTGGCGCCGCGCCCAGACGCCGGACGACATCCGGGACGAGATCACTCCATACAACATCATCATGATCGGCCCGACCGGCGTGGGAAAGACGGAGGTCGCTCGCCGGCTGGCCCGGCTGTCGGGAGCGCCTTTCATCAAGG
>DATADG010000178.1:0-7889 GCA_036258655.1 Gemmatimonadales bacterium
GCCAGAGGGCCGATCAGGAGGCCCAGCAGGCCGAAGTACTGGATCCCGGCGAAGGCCCCGATGATCGTTACGAAGGGATGGATCTTGGCCCACCGACGGAACACAATCGGCCGAATCACGTTATCCACGTTTCCAACCACGATGACGCCCCAGAGCGCCACTCCAATCGCCCTGCCGTATTCTCCCCCCAGCGCCAAAGACAGGACACCGGGACCCCACACCAGACCGCTTCCTACAACAGGGAGAATGGCCAGTACGACTGTGACCACGCCCCAAAAGAGTGCGTTTGGAATACCTGCCACCCAGAAGGCGAGACCAACCAGCAGACCTTGCACAGTCGCAGTCAGGCCCGTTCCGACCAGCGTCGAGATGGTCACGTCACGAAACCGCTCGCGCAGGATCTCGGCGTTGTGCCGGGAGAACGGGATGAACGGCTGCACCTGCCGCCACGCCTGGTTGGGCGCGAGCAGCAGGTAGAACAGTCCGAAGAACGCGATGGTCAGCTGAATGCCGAGGCGGGTAGCGGTTCCGATGAGTCCCAGGGCACTGGCACCGATGAAGGATACCAGCCGTGATCCCAGTGCTTCGATCTGGGCGCCCACATCGTAGGGGCCAACTCGGAGCTCCCGAAGGCGGCTAAGCAGGGGACTCTGGATGACGCCTGTTGCCATATCCTGGGCCTCGCCTGCGATCACTCCCAAAAACGAGACCCCTGGCCCCAGGACAAGTACTATCCCCAGCAACACCACCAGGCCCGCGGCCAGCCCGTCGGGCATTCGCCGAGCCAACCAGCGGTAAATGGGTGCAAAGACGACGTAGAGAACCGGTGCGCCGATCAGGCCGGTGCTGAAGGGCCACAGGGTCCAGACCAGGGCCAGCCCGAGCACGAAGATCAGGAAGGCCGCACGGTCGCGCTTGGTGTCCAAAAAAGCCATCGGGGAAGAGTAGGGACATGGGGTACCCGCCGCCAGCATGTGCAGCGTTCCGCATCCTCGACCGGCCCCTAGTCGGGGTGTATCTTCGAAAGGTCGGAAGCTAGGAGTCGGGGGTCAGGAGCCTTTCGATTCCCGACTCTCGACTTCAACCTGCGCCGGATTCGTGGTCCCACTGATCCAGATCCCTGATAGCCTGATTCTCGTCAGCGCCGGCACGCTCGTGGTCCTGCTGGGGCTGCTGCTCTGGCGCGAGCGCCGTCGCCGCAAACGTGCGGAGCGTTCCGGGGACGAGCTCCGAAGCCAGCTCCAGACCGTCACCGCTACCATGCGGGAAGGCGTTATTGCGTACGATATGGAGCGGCGGCTCAAGTTCGTAAACCCGGCGTTCGAGCGCCTTACTGGCTACCCCGACGAGGAGCTACGAGACCAGGAGTTCCTGCAGTACATCCATCCAGAAGACCGGCCCGCCATCATCGCGGAGTGGGACCGCTTGGCTCAGGGACGGGCCCTCCGAGACCAGGAATACCGGGTGGTGACCCGAACCGGTCAGATCCGTTGGTGCTCCAGCTCCTGGGAGCCCATGCGAGACGAAACCGGGCGTCAGATCGGCTATCTAGGAACCGAGTTCGATATCACGGCCCGCAAGGTCGCTGAAGAGGAGATGCGGCTGGACACCGAGCTCTTTCAGGCAGTGCTCGAGGTAGAAGAGGCAGTCACCACGGCCGGTCTCGACTCCGAAACGGTTATGCGGGTCATCGCGGAACGGAGCCAGGGGCTGACCGGAGCGAGTGGAGTGGTCATCGAGTCCGTCGAGGGCGATGATCTGGTGCCGCTGATCCATGTGGGAACCGAAGCGCCGCGGCTCAGCTTGAGCTCCAGTCTTTCCGGTCTCGCCGTTCGAACCGGCGAGCTGCAGCGATGTGATGACACTCTGACCGATGCCCGCATCGGACATGAGGCATACCGCGACCTCGGCGTTCGATCCATCCTGGTCATGCCGTTGCGCGACGAGCAACGAATTCACGGCGTCCTCAAAGTCGTCTCCACCGAGCCTAACGCGTTCACTGATCGGGCAGCCAAGGCGCTCCGCCTCCTGGGAGGGTTGATGGGTGCGGCGCTCAGCCACGCTGCCGCGTTTGAAGCACGGCAGGCACGATTGGAGGAGCGCACCCGGGCGCTCCAGGAAAGCGAGCAACGGTTCAAGCAGCTGGTGGATGCAGCTCAGGAAGGCATCTGGGTAGCCGATGACCGGGGGATCATCACATACGTAAATCAGCGGATGGCCGACCTTCTGGGTTACTCCAATGGGAGCATCCTGGGCCGGCCGGTATACGACTTTATCGAAGCGGACTCCCGTTCGGGCGCAAAGCACACTTTGAGTCGCCGAGGATCACGACCCGGCAGCAGCCAGGATCTTCGTTTCCGGAAGCGTGACGGCACCCAGCTCTGGGGCCTTGTCTCATCGAGTCCCATCCTCGGAAAGGACGGTGCCCTGGTCGGCACGGTGGGAATGGTCACCGACATCACCGAACGCAAGCGTGCAGAGGAGCAGTTGCGGCGCTCGGCCGACCGTTTGTCCATGCTTCACGACATGGATCAGGCTATTGTCGCGGCACAATCTCCGGCCGAGATAGGTCGGGCCGCCCTGGGCCGCATTCGGCGTATGGTACCGTGTCAGCGCTGCCATGTTGTACTGTTCGATTTCGCCCGGCGCGAGGCGCAGATGATCGCCGGTTTCAGCGCCGGCACGCAGCTCGAATCGACACCGATGACGCTGGCCGACGTCTCACCACCCGGTTCCCTGCCCAGCGGCAACGTTCGCTACATCGAGGACCTGACTGCGGTGGAGGACATGCCTCCTCTCTATCGTCAGATACAGGGCGAAGGTATCCGGGCGGTGCTCTCGGTCCCGCTGCTCGTCGAGGGAGAGGCCATCGGTGAGATCACCCTCGGCTCCTCGACTCCGGGGGCGTTCGAGGCCGAGCATCGGGATATCGCGCTGGAAGTCGCTGCTCCAATTGCCATTGCTATTCAACATGCACGACTGCGTGATCGGCTCGCGCAGCAAAGCGCGGAGCTGGAACGCCGGGTCGCTGAGCGGAGCTCTGCGGTGCGAGCGGCAACTGCCGAACTGGAAACAGTACTCTATTCAGTGTCTCACGACCTTCGGTCGCCCTTGCGGCAGCTGCTCGGATTTTCACGGCTGCTGCTCGACTCGGCCGGTCCAGAGCTCAGCTCGTCATCAGCTCACTACGCCCGTCGAATCCACGAGGCGGCAAGCCAGATGACGTCGCTGGTGGACGATCTGGTCAACATCTCTCGCATTGGACGGCAGGATCTGCTGCACCGGAAGATCGAGCTCACGCCTATGGTGGAGGACCTCGTGGGTCAGTTCCAGGCGGCCAGCAACGGCCGAAGCATCGACTGGCACATCGAGGAACTTCCCACGGTCGAAGGTGATCCCGGGCTGCTGAAGCTAGCCTTGACGAACCTGCTTTCGAATGCTGTCAAGTTTACCCGGCCGCGGGAGCACGCCACCATTCGCATCCGCCCGGTCGAGGCCAACGGGCAGGTAGGCCTCGCGGTGGAGGACAACGGAGTGGGATTCAAGATGGCGTATTCCGGTAAGCTGTTCGGCATGTTCCAACGGCTGCACCGTGCCGACGAATTCGAAGGGAACGGCGCCGGGCTTGCCGTGGTGCAGCGAATCGTGCACAAGCACGGTGGCCGAGTGTGGGCTGAAGCCGAACCGGACAAGGGCGCGACGTTTTATCTGACACTGGGCCGCGGGGCAGTCGGGCAGGGGGACAGGACCGAAGGGAGCGGGAGCTCGCAGCAGGTCGGCGTGAAGCCAGAGCTGCGGAATGACCGGCAGGCCTGACCCTATCAGCCCAGCACCGCTGCCGCCCCGCCCCACCGCCCTGCTGCCTCCCGACCTCCTCCTGGTCGAGGAAAGTCCTCTCGAAGTGGAGCTCACGCTGCGAGCCCTTCAGGAGCTTCATCCCAGGAGCTATATCGAAGTGGCTCGAGATGGAGAAGAGGCGCTGGACTTTTTGTTCGGCCGTGGGGCACACCGCGAGCGCAGCGGCGCGCCGCCACCCCGCATGATTCTACTCGGACTCAAGCTGCCCAAGATGGATGGTATCGAGGTTCTGCGGGCTGTCCGCACCAACTCCCGAACCAGCATGGTGCCCGTGGTCGTCCTCACTTCATCCGACGATCCCCGTGAGCTGGCCCAGTGCTATCAGCTCGGCGCCAACAGCTGCGTTCAGAAACCGGTGCCCTATGACGAGCTCCGGGCCGCGCTCCAGGGAGTCGGCCGATACTGGCTGGAGCTCAATCAGGATCCGCCTGCCCCTACCATTCCCAGGATTTAACAGTTCCCGCAACTTTTTCCGCCTTAGAGGCGTCTAGGAACCCAGCAGCCCGGCCGTAATCGTATGTCCCCCTGCACCGAGGATCTCGTGTCTCCAAGACTGACCAGTGTGGTTCTGCTCCTTGCTTCCCTAACCCTTCAGTCATCGATTCCAGCAATCCAGGCGCAGACGCCGACCCCCAGAGCCACTGTCGATATACCCTACAAAAAATTCGTCCTGTCCAACGGATTGACTCTGATCGTTCATGAAGATCGCAAGGCGCCGATCGTCGCAGTGAACGTGTGGTATCACGTCGGTTCCAAGAATGAGCGGCCGGGGCGCACCGGGTTTGCCCATCTGTTCGAGCACCTGATGTTCAACGGCACCGAAAACTACAACAAGGACTTCTTTGGACCGTTGGAACAAGCCGGCGCCACAGACATGAACGGAACTACCAACGAGGACCGGACCAACTACTTCGAGAACGTTCCGACCAACGCGCTCGACCTGGCGTTGTGGATGGAGTCCGACCGGATGGGCCACCTCACCGGCGCGATTAGCCAGGCAAAGCTCGATGAGCAACGGGGCGTGGTGCAGAACGAGAAACGTCAGGGTGAAAACGAGCCTTACGGAAAAGTCTGGGACTTTCTTACTCCCAAGCTTTACCCAGCTAATCATCCCTACTCCTGGACAGTCATCGGCTCCATGGAAGACCTCGACGCCGCCAAGCTCGAGGACGTCAAGGATTGGTTTCAGGATTACTACGGTGCGGCCAACGCAGTGATTGTCGTGGCGGGAGACATTCACGCCGATAGCGCCAGACAGAAGGTCGAGCATTTCTTCGGCGACATCCCAGCCGGACCACCGGTCGCGCGACAGGAAGCGTGGATTGCCAAACGCACCGGCAGCCAGCGAGGGACCATTCAGGACCGAGTGCCGCAGGCACGGGTTTACAAGGTCTGGAACATCCCCGGATGGGGCACTGCCGAGGCAGACTATCTCAATCTGATCAGCGATGTTCTGGCGCAGGGAAAGTCCTCCCGCTTGTTCAAGCGTCTGGTGTACGACGACCAGATCGCGACCGATGTGGCGGCTTACGTCGATTTACGCGAAATCGGCGGCCTCTTCGTCATAGAGGCGACTGCCCGGCCCGGCATTGCGCTCTCGTCCGTGGAGAGTGCAGTCGACGAGGAGCTCGGCCGTCTTCTCAAGGCAGGTCCTACGCCTGAGGAGCTGCGCCGAGTGAAGACCCAGTATCGAGCTGGCTTTATCAGGGGAGTCGAACGGATTGGTGGCTTCGGCGGCAAGTCAGACGTGCTGGCACAAGGTCAAGTGTTTGCGGGCCGCCCCGACTTCTATAAGGTGCGCTTAGGCCGGGTTGAAGAGGCGACAGCTCCTCGGCTCACCACCGCGGCCCGTCAGTGGCTCGGCGATGGTGTCTACACTCTCGAGGTGCATCCGTACCCCGAGTTCAAGACCGCATCGTCCACCGCCGATCGATCCAAGCTGCCTTCCACCGGCAAACCGGTCGACACAAAGTTCCCTCAGCTGGAGCGCTCGACCCTATCGAACGGGCTGAAGGTCGTGCTCGCGCGGCGCCAGTCCATTCCCCAGGTGCGATTCGATCTCCTGGTGGATGCAGGGTTCGCCGCCGACCAATCCGGCATACCGGGGACAGCCAGTCTGGCGCTGGCGATGATGGACGAGGGCACCTCTCAGCGAAATGCACTCGAGATCAGCGATCAGCTCGCGCAGCTCGGGGCCAACCTCGCTACCGGCTCCAAGCTGGATGTTTCGACGATATCTCTGGAGGCGCTGAAGGAGAATCTGGACCCGTCACTCGAGATATATGCTGATGTTGTCCTGAATCCGTCCTTTCCTCAGCCCGATCTCGACCGGCTGAAGAAGCAACGATTGGCGCAGATTCAGCAGGAGAAGGCCGACCCGGTGGGATTAGCACTTCGGGTGTTCCCCGGACTGCTCTATGGGTCTGGCCACGCCTATTCCAATCCATGGACCGGTTCCGGGACCGAGGAGTCTACCGGGAGGATTCGTCGGGAGGATCTCATTCGCTTTCACCAGGGGTGGTTCAAGCCAAATCACTCCACCCTGATTGTGGTTGGCGCCACTACGATGAGCGAGATCAGGCCCAAGCTCGAGCGATTGTTTTCCTCGTGGAAGCCAGGTGCTGTGCCCACCAAATCCATAGCGACTGTCCGACAGCCGGAGCCCGCTGTCTATATCATGGACCGACCAGGCTCATTGCAGTCGGTGATCATCGCGGGCCATGTCGCACCGCCCAAGGCCAACCCACAGGAAGTGGCAATCCAGACGTTGAATGGCGTGCTGGGCAGCGATTTCAGCTCCCGGATCAACATGAACCTCCGGGAGGACAAGCACTGGGCCTATGGAGCGTATACCTTCTTTCGCGACGCCCGAGGCCAGCGGCCCTTTGTCGCCTACGCACCGGTGCAAACCGATAAGACAAAGGAAGCCTTGATGGAGCTGAACAAGGAGCTGCGCGGTATCGTCAAGGGTCGCCCGATAGAAGCTGCCGAGCTGGCGCGGGCGCAGGCGTCGCTCACCCTGACGTTGCCCGGCTCATGGGAGACCATGGGCGCTTTATCCGGTGCCATCGCAGACATTGTGAGCTTCGGGCTTGATGATCGGTACTACGATACCTTTGCAGAGAAGGTTCGGGCGCAGACAATCCAGAGTCTCTCCCAGGTAGCCGACGCAGTCATTCATCCGGAGCAGTTGGTCTGGGTCATCGTCGGCGACCGATCCAAGATCGAGGCAGGCATTCGGGAGCTGCAGCTGGGAGAGATTCGGCTGATCGACAGCAATGGCAAGCCGACGACGTGAACGGGAGAGACAGATGCCAACCAGTAACGCCGAGGCGGTTTGGGAGGGAGTTCTTCGATCCGGGCGGGGGCATTTCAAGGCTGGCTCGGGTGCGTTCGCGGGGGATTACTCTTTTGCTACCCGGTTCGAGGGCGCCCGCGGAACGAACCCGGAAGAGCTGATTGCGGCGGCGCATGCCGCATGTCTCAGCATGGCGCTCTCGGGTGTCCTGGAAAAAAGGGGAACTCCGCCAAACCGCATCAGCACCCGAGCCGCATGTACGGTCGAGAAAGTAGGCGAGGGGTTCAAGATCACGCGAATGCGCTTGGAGGTACGCGGTAAGGTGCCCCGGATCGATGAGGCGGTCTTCCGGAAGGCTGCCGAGGAGGCCAAGCAGGGCTGTCCAGTTTCCACCGCCCTGCAAGGGAATGTTCAGTTCGAGTTGGACGCGAGGCTGGAATAGATCCGGTCTGCCATACGCTCTTCGGGGTCGCCCTGGCCAGCACTGGGGTGGAACGGCGCACGGCCATGGGGACAGCTGCGCTGATCGTGGGAGCCAACCTTCCAGACGTGGATGCCATCACCTACTTTGGCGCACCGATGGCCGACCTAGCATGGCGGCGCGGATGGAGCCACGGTGTGCTGGCTCTGGTGCTCCTTCCCGTCCTGCTTACCGGCACTCTGGTCCTGCTCCACCGGCTTCGGGAACGTCGCAGCAGCCTGGCACGCGCTCTCCACTCCCGGCAGCTCCTCT
>DATADG010000179.1:0-6112 GCA_036258655.1 Gemmatimonadales bacterium
CGAAAACCTTGCGCCGCTTGCTCACCGACTTCCGGCCCGACGTGCTTCACATCGATGAGGAGCCCTGGACCCAGCCGGCCTCTGTGTCGTTGCGGTTGGCTCGGCGCCTGGGCATCAAGGCCGTACTCTCTACGACGGAGAGTCTTCCTGGCGGCTACAGCCTGCGCCAGCGGTTCCGGCGCGAGCGGAGCCTGCGATTGGCTCACGGCATCATCGGAGGCAACCGCCTGGCACTGGCGCTTGCGACCAGGCGACGGCCCGCGATCCCCCAGCTGACGCTCCCGCCGCTCGGAGTGACTCCACCCGGGCTCTCCCCCCGAGTGCCACATCAGGGACTCGCCATCGGTTTTGTCGGCCGCCTCGTACCGGAACGCGGATTGGATCTTCTCTTCCGGGCCTGCGTAGGCCTCACCGGCAAGTGGACGCTGACGGTCATCGGCACCGGCCCATCACAGGAGGAGCTGGAGGCACTCGCCGAGCGATTAGGCATTTCCGCCCGGATCTCGTGGCTCGGCCCTTTGCCACGAGAGGCAGTGGACCAGGTCTGGCCGCGCCTCGATTGCGTCGTCTTCCCAGCTCGCACTACGCCACGCTGGGTTGCGACCGCCGCCCGCGGCGCGCTGCACGCCATGGCCAATGGGGTGACTGTCATCGCTAGTGATTCGGGCGCGCTTCCGGAGATTGTCGGGGACAGCGGTCGAATTGTTCGGGAGGAGGACGTGCCAGCGCTGACGAACGCGCTCCAGGAGCTGTACGCCGACAGGGCCGAGTGCGAGCGGCTCGGAGCAGCAGGACGACGGCGGGTCATGGAAGAGTTTTCCGACGAAGCAGTCGCCACGAAGACGCTTGCCTTCTGGCGTAAGCTGACGCCTGCAACCGGTTGACATCGGGTAACTTACGAGCGAACTTCGATGCCCCCATGAGTTCCCTCACTCGACGTCTCGGCCCGGTCGTGGCGGTCACGCTCTGCCTGGGCACCGCCATTGCGCAGCCGCTCACGGCGCAGATACCCCAGGTTCCGCCCGGCCAGCAACTTCCCACGCCGGAGCAGGCCCGGGACGCCCTTCAGAATCAGCCCGAACTTGTGGAGCGGTTGCGCCAGCGACTGCTCGAATCCGGTCTGACTCCCGATCAGGTTCGAGCCCGGCTTCGGGCCGGCGGATATCCGGAAACGCTGCTGGATGAGTACCTCATGGGTGCCGACAGCACCCGCAGGGTCCGGCCCGGTCCCCGAACGCTGGACGCGGTGCGGAGCCTCGGGATCCTGAGCGAACAGGAGGCCGATTCGCTCAGGCTCCAGGATTCCAGTCTGGTTGTCTCCGATTCTCTCCAGCAGGTGCTCGACTCCATCCGTCTGGCCCAGGCTGACTCCGCCCGCGCGGATTCTCTCGCAGACTCCGTCTCGGTGCTCACGGGGAGGGGTCTCAAGCTCTTCGGCATTGAGACCTTCCGGCGCACTTCGACCCGGTTTCAACCAGTGCAAGCCGGCCCGGTGGACGAGAATTATCGGCTCGGCTCGGGTGACGTCCTGGTGCTGATCCTCACCGGGGACGTTGAAGAGGTCTACACGCTGAACGTGACGCGAGAGGGGTTCGTCCTCATCCCTCAGGTGGGTCAGGTTTACGTCGCCAACCTGACCATGGGTCAGCTGGAGGATCAGTTATACGCTCGGCTCCGGCGAGTGTACTCCGGAGTACGGCGGAGTCCCAACGCGACCACCAAGTTTCAGGTCTCGCTTGCACGGCTCCGCAACATCCAGGTGTTCGTGATTGGAGACGTTGTCCGCCCCGGCGCCTACCAGATCTCCGCGGCCGGAACTGTGCTCACCGCGCTCTATTCGGCCGGAGGTCCCACCAGCAACGGCAGCTTCCGACAGGTGGAGGTGCGCCGCAGCGACTCGCTGATCAGCACCATTGACGTCTACGACTATCTGCTCCACGGCATTAATGCGAGCAATGTCCGCCTCCAGAACGGAGACGTGGTCTTCGTGCCGGTGCACAGCGGATTCGTCAAGGTTGCCGGAGAAGTCACCCGGCCGGCGGTGTACGAGATCCTCCCCAATGAGACGCTTCGCGACATCATCGAGTTCGCCGGAGGCTTTGGGCCCGCCGCCTACCAAAAGCGTGTCCGGATCCATCGAATTCTGCCGGCGGAGTCGCGGGTGTCGGCCGGAGCACGCGTGGTAGTCGACGTGGGACCCGACCAGCTGGCGGGAGGGCCGGTCCCAGCGGTGCCAGTCTCGCCGGGCGACTCGGTGACGGTGCTGTCGGTACCGGACCGGCTCCGCGGCTATGTGACTGTCAAAGGCAACGTGTGGGTGGAGGGTCAGGTCGGCTTCACCCCCGGAATGAAACTGAGCGATGCCATACGTCTAGCCGGTGGACCCAAACCCGACGTGTATCTCGAGCGAATTCTCATCTCGCGCACCAACGACGATTCCACCAGGGTGCAGCTCCGCTCGGCCTTCGCCGACTCCACTGGCAGGGTAGTAAATGACATCGCGCTTCAGGAAGAGGACGACATCCGCATCTTCTCCCGCGCCACGTTTCTTCCGACGCGCTATGTGACCGTGGTCGGCGCGGTGCGCAATCCGGGCCGCGTGCCGTTCCGCGAAGGGATGACGATGCGGGATGTGGTGCTCCTGGCCAACGGCGTTACCGAGGACGCGGATCTGCGAGTGGCGGAGATCGCCCGCCGGTCGGAGACCGAGGATCCCGGAGCGCTGGCCAAGACCATTCGGGTGCAGCTCGATTCCACCACGCTCGCAAGCGACGGGACCAACGGAGCGTCGGTGGCGCGCTCGACTCCCGGAGGGGCGCCCGGTGTCCCCGACATCCCGCTCCAGCCGTACGACAATGTGCTCATCATGCGCCAGCCCGGTTGGGAAACGCAGCGCCTGGTGTTTCTCACCGGGCAGGTCAAGCATCCGGGCCGCTATGCGCTCCTGAGCAAGACCGAACGGCTACGGGATTTGATCAAACGAGCCGGTGGTCTCACGGGGGAGGCCTATCCCGACGGTGTCCAGTTCTATCGCGCGTACCGGCCCGGCCTTCAGCCTGCCGAAGACCTCCCGCCGCGTCTCGACCAGCAGCCCCAACCCTCCGGTGACACCCTGCCGAGGGGCTATGTGGAGCGGGTGGGCATCGATCTCCCGGAGGTGCTGGACGACGATGATGCCAGAGACAACGTGATCCTTGCGGGCGGCGACTCCATTCATATCCCGGAGTACAATCCCATCATCATGGTGCAGGGCGCGGTGAACTCACCGGGGGCAGTCGCGTATAGTCCCGGGAAGTCGCTCGACTGGTACGTGAACTCGGCGGGCGGTTACACCCAGCTCAGCGACACCAAGCATGCTTACGTAACCCAGCCAAATGGAAAGCGGCAGGGAGTGAAGCGGCGGGTGGTGCTCAAGGACGACGTCCCCAAGCCAAAGCCAGGGGCGATCGTGTTCGTCCCAGCCAAGCGGATTCAGGAGCAACCGAGTAACGTGCTCGGAGTTGTGAGCACCGCGGCACAGGTTCTGACCGGGCTGATTACCCTGATCATCGTGGCAGATCAGAGCAACTGATGACCGCTGGACTCAAGACCGGATCCGAGCCCGCGCGCGGAGCGCCGCCCGAGGCTGAAATCTCCGTCTTTGAGCTGCTGACCCCCGTCGTACGGCGTTGGAAGCTGGTAGCCGGCACTGCGTTGGCCTGTACGCTCGCCGCCGCGCTGTATCTGTTCCTCCAGCGCCCGGTATACACGGCAGATACCTCGTTCACACCGGAAAACTCCTCCTCGTCGGGCCTGCTGAGCAGCTTGGTGGGATTGGCCGGGCTGGCGGGTCAGCTGGGGCTGGGAAGCAGCAGCTCGAACAGCGTTTCGCCCGATTTTTTCGTCCGACTCGCGCACAGCGATGAAGTACTTCGCCCCACGTTGCTGACCGAGTTTGCTCGCGACTCTGGTAGCCGAGGCGTGCCGCTGCTGAATCTGCTGGAGGTCGAGGGGGACACCAGAGAAGAACGCATTCAGGAGGGGGCCAAGCTCCTCAAGGACCTCACCGAGGCAACGACCGACAAGGCCACGGGCATAGTAACAATTAGCGTAACCATGCCCTCTCCATCGCTGGCTGCCGACGTCGCCAATCACATGGTCCAGCTCCTCAATCGGTTCAATCTGGAGTCTCGTCAGAGCCAGTCCCGGGAGCAGCGCAGGTTCTCCGGCGAGCGGCTCGCTGTCGCCGAGCAGGAGCTGCGTGCTGCGGAAAAAGCACAGCTCGCCTTCCTTCAGCGGAACCGGCAATATCTCGATTCTCCGCTGCTGGCTTTCGAGTACAACCGGCTCAACCGGGAAGTCCAGCTGCGGCAGGAGGTCTATGAGACGCTCACCAAGGCTCACGAGGAAGCGCGGATCGCTGAGGTGCGGGACACGCCGGTGCTGACGGTGATCGATTCGGCAATCGCGCCGGTCCGGGCCAGCGGTCCCCGGCGGATTCTGGGAAGCCTGGTAGCGCTGATCTTCGGCACCGCGCTTGGAGTCGGGCTGGCCTATCTGGCCGCGGCCCGTGCCCGCGCCCGCCGCACTCCCACTCCCGACTACATCGCGTTCCGCGATGCCTGGGAGGAGGCTCGTCAGGCCTCTCCTCGAGCCTGAGAGACAACCGCAGGTGATCGGGTTCCTCGCAACCCTGGCAGGTCTCCTCTACTGCTTTGTGTGGCTTCGCCCGCCCGAAATTGCCGGAATCGTACTTCCGGCCCAGCGGGTGCTCGGATGGGCGGCGCTCGGCGTATTCCTCTCACGACTGGTGCTCAAGGGCTCGCTCCTGGCTGGGCCCGCCGCCCGCCGGTTCCTGCGCGCAGTGCTGATCTTCTGCGTCTTTCTGCTGTTGATGTTGATCCGGCAGCTCGCATACGGTGAGAATTTCTTCCCGCTGTACTTCGTCATGGATTTGTCCAAATACGCCGCCGCATTCGGGATGGCGTATCTCTGTTACTATGCGCTCACCGCCGGTTTGATTTCGCGGCACCGGATCACCAGTGGTATCATCGTGTCCGGAGCGCTGGCCACTCTGCTGGTCTATGCGCTACTGGGGCTGTACTATGCCGGCTTCCGGACCGAGACCGAGCTCATCGCACCCTCGTTCGGCGGGGCATTAGGGGTGTGGCCCACCGGCGGTACCCTGCCCCGCCTCGCCGGTCCGACTGCCGAGCCGCAGCAGCTCTCCGTCGTGCTGGTCACGCCGTTGCTGCTGATGCTGTCGCCCCGGCACGTCCGGCGTTTGTGGCCGCTGGCCATCCTGACCGCATCCGCTCTACTTCTGTCGCAATCGAAATTCGCGCCGATATCACTGCTGGTGGCAGGTCTCTACCTGATTCTGGTGTACCGTCGCGCGCGCTGGCCGATTGCGCTGGCAGCCCTGGCAGTCACACCGGTGCTCGGGCTGGTTCTCATCCGGCTCCCGACCGTCAGCGAAACACTTCAGGCGGGGCTTTCGGCGGGCGCCTTTGTCGAGCGACTGGAGAACCTGGTTCTCCTTCTCGCCATCATCCGCGAGCACCCGCTCTTCGGCATCGGCGCGGGGCATTACGGCGTGTATCGGGGGCAGACTTTGTACGGTGACTGGCGCTATGAGCCAGGATACACACCCAATATGGACTTCCTGAAAGTTTTCGCCGAAACCGGCATTTTTGGATTCGTACTGGTGCTCTTTCTGCTGGCCCTGCTGGTCCGGATGTTCGCGCGTGGATACCGCAGGGCCGATTCCGAGATCCGGCCGACCTACCTGGCGTTCTTTCTGGGAGCGTTGGGGATCCTGCTCAACATGACTATTGGCTACGAGCTACTGCACGCGTTCTTCTGGATCAACGTCGGTGTGTTGCTGTACATGGTCGAGCGTCAGACAGGCGACGACCGGTACCGGCCTGCGGCGCTCGAGCGTGAACCTGCGACGCTCGGACGCGCATGACCCTGGTGTACATCAATGGGCGATTTCTCACGCAGGCCATAACCGGCGTCCAGCGGGTCGCGCTGGAGCTGGTGCGGTCGCTGGATCGCGAGCTGTCTGCCAGTCCCGCCCTTCGCAGGCGCTACTCGTTCAGACTGCTTGTCCCGCCCAACGGAAGCCGAG
>DATADG010000180.1:0-10861 GCA_036258655.1 Gemmatimonadales bacterium
ATCCGTGTACCTGAGCCGCAGAGCGGCACCAAAGGCCCCCGAGCGATGCTCGAGGCCGGCTCCCAGAATTGTGGGACGATGCGGCCGGAAGGAGAAGCGTTCCGGACTGTTGTCAACCGACCCACCCCAGTACCTCTCGGAGCCAATCTCCAGCGCCAAGGACCATTGAGCGGCTGACGCTGTGGGATGTGTCAATCCGGCGATCAACCATGCAGCAACGAGAACACCAGTGCGAAACCCGGTCGCCATTTCAGCGCATCTCCAGTTTGATCCAGCCGTTGGTGACGTTGTTCTCACCCTTGATGATCCAGTTCGCACCCGGATAGGTGACGCCGACCACCACATCCTCGACAGCGTTGCCGATGAGGTCGTCCTGAGTGGTGATGAAGGAGTACGCCGCACTGAGAATTTTCTGCAGTGCGTTGGCTCGTTTGATGATCTTGGCAATGCTAGTGAGCGTATCCTTGGACCCGGTGAGGTTCGGGTACGCGTTCTGCAAAGTTGCAATAAGATTCTTGAATCGGTTCCCATCAAACTTGATCGCGCAGCCGGTGTCGTCGTCTTCTAGTGCAACGATTCGGAAGTTCTGATTGGGATGGGCGGCCTTGTAATTGTTCAGCTGGGTTTGGCTGAACAACAGGACCCTGCCGGCCCAATCCAGAGTGTTTTGATCGAAGTAGTAGTATCCGCCCGCAGCTGCTCCAACGCACTGATAGTCCCGCAGCGAATCGGAGGTCCCCGACTGCCCCAGAATGTGAAACTCAAATTCGGGGCTGCCCTTCAACCAACCTTCAAAGTCTTGCACGAAATGACTGTAGGTCATGTAGAGACCGGCCGGTGAGGCGGTGCCGCCACCCCCGCTACAGGTTGTACAGGTGGCGTAGGATGGCCGATCGAAATCGGTTTCCGCTGGCACCACTGCCAGCACCGGCGTGGCCGGCGGCCGGTCCGCGCTCAGGACCTGTCGGCTTCCCGTGACATCGTACGCGACTGGTGCCTCCTGGTCGGTTCGAGCGCTGGCCACCAGAACGTTGGTGCCACCTGTCCAGGCGGCCCGATGCGCCGGGACCGGGAAGTACACCTCGAGGGGAATCGATTCTCGCGTGTCTTGCTCCACCGCTTCTTCTGACGATGAGCTGAGGCGGGCCACCTCCCTGAGCAGCCGGCCGTCCTCTCGCCGGAGCAGGCGCTGGAGGTGGACCTTGTGTTCGGCAAATGGTGAGCGATCCAGCTCGGCCCTGAGCTCGCCACGAAATGCTGGATCAGCCAGGGCGCGAGCGATCCGGCGCGCCAGGCGATCCATGGCCCCCCGCTCGGCTGTGTGCGGAGAGGCCGTGCCTTCCGGAGTTGGGGTGGATGGGTCTTCGTCTCCTGCGGTGGGTGCCGGCCGGTCGCACGCGGCGAGTCCCGCGGCCAGCGCGAGCACGGCGAAGCTGATTCTGCGAACCATGGCTGCCTCCTTGTAGGTGGGTGCGCTGACGGCGGGCGCGAGCTCGACGGCGACGCCAAGGTAGGAGCCATCCGGCTGGAGTATCGGACCTGACTTACGCGGAGTGAGTCGGAAAAGCGGTATTCAACTGATCCCGGCGAGAGACTGCTTCCCTCGTCGGTCGTGGGTGATCAGCGCGGTATCAGTGCCACAATCCGGAGGGGGCCTCCACTGCCACCGCGTATTTTCATCGGCAGTGCGACGACGAAGCTGCCGGTCGGTGGCAGCCGGTCCAGGTTGGTGAGATTTTCGAAGGCCGGGATGTTTGCGCCGGACAGGATCTGGTGGGTGGGAAACGTGCGCGATTGGCCCGGATCTATGCTGGGAGTGTCGATCCCCACGGCTCGCACCTTTCGTTCGACCAGCCAACGAGCCGCAGCGGAGTCGATTCCAGGAAAGTGAAGCTGGGGAACCGCATCAGGTCCCATTTGCGCGGTCCCTAGATAAGCAGCACGGTCAGGCCACCGGCGACTCCAGCCGGTGCGGAAGAGTACGATAGTGCTCTCTGGTCTGATGCGTCCGTCCTCCCAGGCGCGGAGTGCAGCTCGATCAATCCGGTAGTCCGGATCAGCGTCAGCTTCCGCGATGACGTCAATCACGACGGCTTCTCCAACGAGCCGGTCGAGCGGAATCTGCTCGGTGGTCCACTTCCCCTCGGCGAAGTGTACCGGTGCATCGAGATGAGTCCCGCCATGCTCGGCGGCAGTGAAGTTATTTGCGGCGTAGTAGTAGCCGGCTGGGGTTCGTTCGGCGGATACGATCTCCAGCTTGAACGGCTTGGCCGTGGGCCAGTAGATGGTCTCCGCCGAAAACTCATGGGTGAGATCGATCCATTGCCCCGACTGCAGCAAACCGGCCTGTTCCCGTCCACATGCCAGGCAACCGGCAACCAGAAGCACAGCGACATGTCGAGTCATCACAGTCTCTCTCCGGACCGATCGGTTACTGCGGCTCGGGCCGCTGCCAGCGCACGCTCCACGCCATCCGGCGGTATGTCCATATGCGTCACCGCCCGGACCGTGCTCGGACCCAGCACGCTGAATCGGACATCGTGGCTCGCAAGCGTCCGTGAGGCGAAGGTCTCACCACTGACACCGGTGTGGCTGACATCGAAAATTACGATGTTGGTTTCGACCCGCTCCGGATTCAGCCTGATTCCTGGAACATCAGCCAAACCTCGCGCCAAACGCCGGGCCTGCTCATGATCCTGGACCATCCGATCAACGTGGTGACGTAATGCATACACGCCTGCAGCGGCAATAATGCCTGCCTGCCGCATGGCCCCCCCGAACCGCTGCTTGAATCGCCAGGCTTCCTCGATAAATCCTCGGGTTCCAGCCAGCACCGCTCCCACGGGTGCCCCGAGTCCTTTGCTCAGGTCGATCCAAACGGAATCAAAGCCTGCGGCAAACCGGCGCGCGGATGTACCGCTCGCCACCACCGCATTGAGCAGCCGGGCTCCGTCCATGTGAGCAACCAGACTGCCCTCATGCGCGGCGGCGCAGACCTGCTCAATCTGCTCCACCGGCCAGCACACTCCTCCGGCCACGGCGCTGGTCTGTTCGATAGAGACGGCTCTAGTTCTGGGCATGTAGTAGACCGGTGGCCGGATTGCGGCACGGACCTGGTCGGCGGTGAAGAACGGATCGCCGCCAGCAAGCGGGCGCAACAGTGCACCGGTTAGAGCCGTGGCGCCGCCGACCTCGTACAGGAGAGGATGGGCCTGCTCTTGCAGCAGGATCTCGTCCCCCGCACGGCAATGAACGGCAAATGCCACCTGGTTGCACATGGTACCTGAGGGGAGAAACAGCGCCGCCTCCTTGCCCAGGAGTTCGGCGACCATGTCCTGCAGAAGATTGACGGTGGGATCTTCGCGCTGCTGTTCGTCGCCCACCTCGGCCTCCGCCATGGCTCGTCGCATGGCCTGGGTAGGACGGGTGACGGTATCGCTGAACAGGTCTACCGCTACCACTCCATCGTCTCGATCCGCCGGAGTGCTATCCGCAAGGGAATGATCGTTGCAGCGATGCAGATCCCCAGCACCAGTACCCCTGATACCAGAAGATTGGGAACCACGCCACCGATCGCGCCACCGTACCGGTCCATCCGAAGATAGGTCATGACGGGCGTGGCCTCGATCATTATGATGGCCGCCAGCAGGCTCAAGCTGCTCATCATGTAGACCAAACCGCCAAAGCTGGTAGGTATCTGAGCTGCGTTCTCGGTGCCGAATTGGGGATAGAGCGCGCCAAACGAAAGGGCCATTGCGCTCGCGGCAATCGTGTACAGCACAATCGTGCCAACCGCGACCGCCATCATGAAGCCGCTCGCGTGCAGCAGCCAGTTGGTGAAGATGGTAATGATGAGCGCCAGAAAAAGCAGCGGCACCGTTCCAATCCAGTATTTACTCCAGAGAAGCGTCCGGGGATCCAGCGGACTCGATCGGAGGAGCCACATCTGTCGGCCCTCGAGAGAGATCCCCGGAAAGATGAAGCGGGCTGCCACTGCGGCGAGCACGAACCCCGCCAGTCCCAGATTCAGGAAAGAGATCATGGTGACCAGCCGGAACGGCACGCGCTCACCCGAATGGAGCGGCAGTGATTTGATGTTGAAGAGGTATACAAGCAACAGGACCGCCAGCAGGATGAGCTGGCTCCATTGCGTGTTGTCCCTGAAAAAGAGACGCAGGTCCTTCAGAATGAACTCACGCCTTGCCGGCGTGAGCGGAGCCAGAACTCCGGAGGCCGGACCGCGGAGGGGACGCCGAATCTTTCGTTCGGCCCCCTCCTGTGCCTTGGAGAACCCCAGATGGTACAACCGCCGGTGCAGCAGCATGCCCAGCAGAATCGCGACCGGAGCCGCGGTCCAGAGTTTGACTATGGGCCAGGGATCAGGCACGTGGAGAAGCCAGTTCATGACAATCGAGGCGGTCCACTCACTGGGCAGTAAAGGGCTGGTGGGGGTGCGCAGCACGGCCAGGTATTCCACCAGATCCCGGAACCCTTCCGGCTTCGCCAACTTCTCTGGTTGGAGAAAGCGCAGAATCACTAACATGATGACCACGGCGCCACTGGCCACCAAGCCAAGGAGCTCACGGGTGCGCCGGGCGGGAAAAATGTTGACCAGCACCAGGGTTATCGCGATGCCAACAACCGCCGGGATGACCAAATAAGGTATGAACGCAGCCAGCGCGACCAGGGGGTACAGGAATCCGCCCTGGTACACGATTCCATAGGCCGTGAAGATGGGCAGCGCGAGCAGGCCGACCATCCAGGACGAATGGACCACTGTCTCGGCCAGCTTGGCGGCATAGAGACGCGATCGCGGGATGGGCGACGCCACCAGCAGGTCGAGATCTTTCGCGAGGAAGAAAGTGGAGAGTGCGGTGATGATGTTGGAGAGGAGCAGGATGGAGAGAAAGGCGAGGAGGATGATTCCCAGGACCTTGCCTGCCATGAGATTTCCGATCTCTTCCACCCCACGGAAGTATCGCAGCACCCGATAAGCAATTCCGAACACCGCAGCCCAGAACACAAGTGCCACGAGGGCCAGCAGAGCAGCACGAGCTCCTGACCCGCTTTGCTCCTCGCGAAGGCGGGCCAGCAGGCTCCGCCATTTCGGGGTAAGCACGGTCCAAACTTGCGGCCGCTCCGCCGCCCGAGCGCTCACCGGCTCAGGCGTCGAGGATGGTGTCCAGCTGATGCTCCCGCATGCCGCCGGTAAGCTTCAGGAACAGATCTTCCAACCCCAGCTCCTCCGAGGATGTCTGCTCCCGGACCTCGGACATCGTGCCATGCGCCACGATTTTTCCACCATGGATGATGGCAAAGCGGTCGCACATGGTCTCGGCGACTTCAAGGGTGTGGGTACTCATCAGCACCGTGCCGCCGCGATCGACAAACTGACGGAACAGGTCCTTCAGCAGGCGAGCGCTCTTCGGATCCAATCCAACCATCGGCTCGTCGACGACGATCACCTCGGGGCGATGAACCAGGGCCCCCGAGATAATGAGCTTCTGGCGCATGCCATGGCTGTACGACTCGGTCAGCTCATCCTTCCAGCGAGTCAGCTCGAACAGCTCCAGCAGCTCGTCTATCCTTCGCTCCACCGCCGGCCCGTGCTGTCCATAGAGAGCGGCAGCGAAGCGAAGAAACTCGCCCCCGGTGAGCTTATCGTAAACGAACGGGCGGTCGGGGATGAACCCGAGGCGGGCTTTGGCGTCCAGGGGACGGCGGCTGATGTCGATCCCACCAATCTCGATGGTGCCGCTGGTGGGGCGGAGGATGCCAGCGATCATCCGGAAAGTGGTAGTCTTACCGGCGCCATTTGGTCCCAAGAAGCCGAACAGCTCGCCACTGGGCACCACCAGATCGATATTGTCGACTGCCGTGAACTTGCCGTAGCGTTTGGTGAGATGGATCAGTCGGATCACCCTGTCCTCCGTACAATGGCTTCGACCAGCTCGCGTTCGCCCTCTTGTTCCACCACGATCCGGAGCTCGAATGGGCAGCCGCCCTGGCTTGCCGGGAAGGTCTCGGCCAGCAGCGAGGCGGATTCTTCTGCAGCCAGGTGACCCGCGCCTATCAGCGGGGTCGCAATCACGCCGAGCTCCCAGTCCCGGGCGCGTTCCCACGCGGATAGCAGTCCCCGGCGAATCACGTCCCGTCCTACGTTCGAATCTGGATCCCGGATGATCACATGCAGCACAAATGGAGCCGTCAGCTCGCCGCTGCCGGTGACCACTGCCGCCCCTGCCTTCAGGGGAGCGCTAAGACGGCGTTGCTCGGCAAATCGCGGGCCCGCCCGCTGGTCGAGCCGGGAAATCGTTTCGGAAATGGGGCTCAGGTTCTCGTCGGCCGGCCGGAGAACTGCGTCGGCCTGGATCAGGGCCAGGTCGTCAATGACGACCTGAATCACAGGCCCGCGAGCTCTCGCCCGCGCCGATACATCTCCTGCGCCTGGTCGGGGAGGAACATTCGGTCCAGCACCCGGCCCATCAGATGGTACGCCTTGGCGTCGTCCGGACTGACCTGGAGGGCCCGCTCGACAGCCGCCCGGGCGCCGGGCAGGTCGCCAAGCTGGTTGAGTGCGTCGCCAAGGTAGTAGTAAGTCTTCGCGTTATCGGGCTGGAACTCGAGAGCGCGGTGGAAGCACGATGCAGCCTCCTGCACCAGCCCACGTCGCCAGAGCAGGAGGCCCAGCTCGAATTGAGCCGGCGCGTGCGACGGGTGCAGGCGAAGCACTCGGCGGAGGTCGGTTTCCGCCTCGCGGTAGCGCTGAAGCTTCCCCAGAATAGCACCCCGCAGAACCAGGAACTCGGTCTGGTCCGGTGCGCGCCGCAGGCCGTCGGAAAGCACCTCGACTGCTTCGACCGATTCTTCCAGCCGATCCAGCAACCGTGCGAAATGCAGGCGGCCCTCTACGTGCCCCGGCTCCAACTCGAGTAAATCGCGGTATGGACGGATGGCCTGTCCCGGATACGGCCCCGCTGCCAGACTGTCGGCATGCTGTAGCTGTTGCTCGGCGGGACTACGGTCTCGTGGCGGGGCGGTGGCGGTTCCGTTCTCAACGGGCATGGGTGACCCTTTGGTCGATGCGCGGTTTGCTGGTCGCTGTGGCTATTCGCTACTGGCCGTTCGCTCTCGAGCGGCGCTGCCTATTTTGTCGGATTACACCTCCCACTGGTGCGACCGTATGGTAGATAGCTGAGTCGCCAGTCGGTAGTCGTCGATCGCCAGTCATCTGCCGCTAGGCGGCCGTCGTCATCGGCAGAAATGGATGCTGAGCTGGCTACGCAACGGACATCACTGAGGACCGGCGACTCGGACTGGCGACTACCAACACATTGACCCAATCCTCGAGCTTCGGGTAGCTTTCGGGGCTATGGCTCAGGAATACCTCGTCGTCCGCGGCGCCCGCGAGCACAATCTCAAGAACATCTCCGTCGCGATTCCCCGCAATCGACTCACCGTCATCACCGGGCTGTCCGGCTCGGGCAAATCATCGCTCGCTTTCGACACCATCTACGCCGAAGGGCAGCGCCGCTATGTGGAGTCGCTGTCGGCCTACGCCAGACAGTTTCTCGGGCTCATGGAAAAGCCGGACGTTGATGCCATAGAGGGACTCTCGCCCGCCATCTCCATTGAGCAGAAGACCACCGGCCAGAATCCGCGGTCGACCGTCGGCACCGTCACCGAGATCTATGACTACTTGCGACTCCTGTGGGCCAGAGTCGGCGTCCCGCACTGTCCGAACGACGGCACTCCGGTGACTCGCCAGAGCGCCTCGCAAATCACCGACACGGTACTCAGCTGGCCGGAGGAGACTCGCATCGAGGTGCTGGCGCCGCTGGTCCGCGGTCGCAAGGGTGAATTCCGCGACCTCCTCGAGGACGTTCGGAAACGCGGATTCATCCGGGTGCGTGTAGATGGCGAGACCTACGAGCTCGGTACAGTCCCTGCGCTCAATCGCCGGCAGAACCACGATATCGCCGTGGTGGTGGACCGTCTGGTGGTACGCCCCGGCGATCGCACCCGGCTGAACGACTCGATTGAGACGGCGCTCAAGACCGCAGATGGCGTCGTGGAAGTGGTCAGATATGGCGGTCATTCGGGCAGTCGGTCAAGCGGTCAACAGCACACCAGCGGGGATTTCGAGCTGCAATCTGAGGGACCGACCGCTCGACCGGCAGACCGCCAGTCCTTGGTGTTCTCCGAACGATTTGCCTGCCCGGTATGCGGGCTTTCTCTTGCCGAGCTTGAGCCACGGCAGTTCTCGTTCAATTCGCCGTTCGGCGCCTGCCCGGACTGCCATGGCGTCGGCACGCGGCGCGAGGTGAACGCAGAGCTGGTGCTGGGCGATCCCAGCATTTCCATCCTCGAAGGCGTGATCCTTCCGTGGGGCGAGCCGAGCGGGTATCTGCGCAAGATCGTCCTGCCCACGCTGGCGAAGGCATTGAAATTCGAGCTCAACGCACCTTGGGCGGAGCACAGCGAAGCCGCCAAGCAGGCCATTCTCTACGGAACGCCCGGGCAGCTCAAATTCCAGACCGATGGAAATCGCGGCCGTGGTGAGTTCGAGACCGAGTGGGAAGGGGTGCTGCGCAATATCGAACGACGCTACCGCGAAGCCACCACCGATGGAGTACGGGCCACGCTCGAGGAATTCATGACCGAGCAGCCCTGCCAGACCTGCCAGGGCAAGCGGCTCCGGGCCGAGAGTCTTTCGGTCCTGGTGCACGGCACCAGCATCGGGGACGTCGTGGAACTCCCGATCGACCGCGCAATGCAGTTCTTCGAAAAAATCCCGCTTCGCGGCACTGGAGCCGAGGGTAATGGCGGAGGAGGGCTGGACCCGGAAATCGCGGGACCGATCCTCAAAGAGGTGGTCGACCGGCTGCGGTTCCTGCGAGACGTGGGACTCGATTACCTGACCCTGGGTCGAGCTGCGACCTCGCTTTCCGGTGGCGAGACTCAGCGGATTCGTCTGGCCACCCAGATCGGCTCACGGCTGGTTGGCGTGCTCTACATTCTCGACGAGCCGAGCATCGGCCTGCATCAGCGAGACAACGAGCGGTTGCTGGCGACCCTGAGAGGCCTGCGAGACCTCGGGAACACCGTGATCGTGGTCGAGCACGATGAAGACACCATCCGGGCGGCCGACCACGTGATCGACCTGGGTCCTCGTGCGGGGCGATTTGGGGGTGAGGTCGTGGTCGAAGGACCGGTCGACGTGATCGAAAATCATCCCCACTCACTCACCGGACGCTACCTCCGCGACGAGCTCAGGGTTCCCGTTCCGCCAGGCCGGAGGGAAGCGCCCCCGGATTATCGCTTACGTGTCGTCGGTGCGCGGGCCAACAATCTCAAGAATCTGACAGTGGACATTCCTCTCGGCCTCTTCGTAGCGGTCACCGGCGTATCCGGATCGGGGAAGTCCACACTGGTCACGGATATTCTCTACCAGGCACTCGCGCGACACTTCTATCGTGCCAGGCTGATACCGGGTGCGCACAGCCGGATCGAGGGGCTCGACAAGATCGACAAGGTCATCGACATCGATCAGAGCCCGATCGGGCGCACCCCCCGCTCCAATCCGGCCACGTACACCGGCCTGTTCACGCCGATCCGCGAGCTGTTCACCCAGCTGCCCGACGCCAAGATGCGTGGATATGGACCAGGCCGTTTTTCCTTCAATGTGAAAGGCGGGCGGTGCGAGGCCTGCCAGGGCGATGGACTGGTCAAGATCGAGATGCACTTTCTGCCGGACGTCTACGTCCCTTGTGAAGTGTGCAAGGGCCGGCGCTACAATCGGGAGACGCTGGAGGTGCGCTACAAGGGCAGGAGCATCGCCGACGTGCTCGATCTCACGGTGGAGGATGCATTGGAGTTCTTCGGCAATCAGCGCCGGATCGCCGACAAGCTCGAGCTGCTCAACGACGTTGGACTCGGCTACATCCACCTGGGGCAGGCGGCAACCACACTCTCTGGCGGCGAGGCCCAGCGAGTCAAGCTCGCGACAGAGCTCGCCAAGCGAGATACCGGTCGCACACTCTACATACTCGACGAGCCGACTACGGGTCTTCACTTCGAGGACGTCCGGCTCCTGCTCGATGTGCTACACCGCCTCGTGGACAAGGGCAACACCATTGTTGTCATCGAGCACAATCTGGATGTCATCAAGACGGCCGACTGGATCATCGACCTCGGTCCTGAGGGTGGTGAGAAGGGCGGAGAGGTGGTGGCGGTCGGGACACCGGAAGACGTGGCAGCAGTCGAGGCGAGCTACACAGGACGCTTCCTGGAAAAAGCGTTAACGGTAAACAGTGACCGGTGAACAGGCCGACGGCCTCATCTCCCGTTCACTGTTTACTGTTCACTATTCACGCTTTAGTGGGTCCAAACGACGGCGTCTTCGCTGCCGGATCCACCTTCATCCAGATCCACATCCCTGACAACCCATGCCCCGGCACACCACAGAAGATTCTGTAGCTACCCTTGTCCGGCACCGGAAAGCGCATTGTGTCGGTGCCTTCCTGGGGCAGACCCTGGAGTAGTTGATTGGTGTAGGCTCGCGGAATGGCGGCATCGACCGCTGCGTTGGGCAGCGGACCGTCTCCCGAAATGATTTCAGCACTGTGCGGCGTACCGTCCTTGTTGATGAACGGCATCACAACGTTGGCATTCGAGGGCAGGACCAGCGTGGCACCCCCGCTGGAATAGCCGTTGAATTGGAAGCCGGTCGGACCGCCGATCAGCTCGAATGTGACGGTGTTCGTCTTTGCGTCGTAGCTGAGCCACTTGCTCTGAGGGGATGAGGCGGGAGCAGCGGACGTCGCTGCTGCTGCTCCTGTTGGCTTCGGCACGCTCAGGC
>DATADG010000181.1:0-4711 GCA_036258655.1 Gemmatimonadales bacterium
TGGCCTGCTGGATTTCAGCCGGCCTAAGGGCAAGGCCAAGGCCCGGGTGGCGTTGAACGCACTGGTCGAAGAGACTCTGTTTCTGCTGAAGCATCACCAGCGATTCAAGCGCTTGACTCTGGTGCGGGAGCTGGATCCGACAATTCCACCTACCAAGGGGAATGCGGAACAGCTCACGCAGGTGCTCATGGCGTTATTGCTGAACGCGGTGGATGCGGTCGATGAACGGCGGGGCCAACTCACGATCCGCACTGGTCGGAATCCCAACCATACCGACGAGGTGGTGGTGGAGATCGAGGATAACGGCGTCGGGATTCCGCGCGCCGATCAGACCAAGATCTTCGAGCCGTTCTACACCACCAAGCCACCCGGCCGGGGTACCGGCCTGGGTCTGTCCATCTGCTACGGCATTGTCGAGGATCATCGGGGGCGCATCGAAGTGGACAGCCAGCCGGGACGGGGATCGATCTTCCGCGTGTTTCTCCCGGTCCACCCATGAAAATTCTCGTGGTCGAAGACGACCGCACCGTCGGGCAATACGTGAAACGAGGGCTGGAGGAGCAGCGCTACCATGCCGATCTGGTCGAGGACGGAATGGAGGGGCTTCGCCTCGCGTCCGGTGGCAGGTATGACCTGATCGTCCTGGACCTCCGCCTGCCAGAGATGAGCGGGCTCGAGGTTCTTCGCACGTTGCGGGACCGCGGAAACACTACTCCGATTCTGGTGCTCACGGCTCAGGATGCCGTGGATTTCAAAGTGCAGGCCCTGCGCACCGGTGCCGACGACTACGTTACGAAGCCGTTCGCCTTTGAGGAGCTGCTCGCCCGGGTTGAGGCGCTGGGCCGACGCCCGAAGGAGATCCGATCTCCGGTGTTGCGGGTGGGTGACCTGGAGCTCGACGGCGAGAGCCGGGAGGTGCGGCGTTCAGGCGAGCGGATCGAGCTCACACCCAAGGAATACACGGTTCTTGAGTATCTGATGCGCCACGCTGGGCGGGTCATGTCCCGCACATTAATCACCGAATACGCCTGGGATTACCATTTTGATCCTGGCACCAACATCGTCGACGTAGTCATCAATCGGCTGCGGAAGAAGATCGATACCGGTCATGCCCAGAAGCTGGTGCATACCGTGCGCGGTGTCGGATACGTTGTGAAGGCCTGACATGGCCACCATCCGCCGGCGGCTCACCTTGTGGTACACGGTGGCGCTCGCGGTGACAGTGCTCGCCTTTGGAACCGCGCTGTACTATGCCCGTCGGCAAGCGAGCCTGGGGGAACTGGACGAACGTCTCAGCCTCGAAGCCGATCTGGCTCAGCGGTGGCTAGCTCAGTCCTATCGAGTGCTCGGCCGCATTGTCACGACAGCCAACCTGAACCCCGCCCTCGATCCCGGCATCAGCGCCTACCTCGAAGCTGCCCGGGACTACCTCGTGGTGGCAGATACTACCGGAATCGTTCTGGCGTTATCCGATGTGACCCGATCGCTCAATGCCCCTACGCTCGAGCGGCTCACTGCGCCATTGGATACGCTCCCGCTCAACCGACATGCCGGAGTGCTTGATCTGGGCCCTCCGATCGGGAACGTGCGCTACCTGGTCGTGCCGGTCACCAACGCAGGGCCAGCCATTGGTGGCGTCCTTGTCGCCACGCCCACCCGGCAGGCGTCGCTCGGCCCCAGCGATTTGCTCCGGACCATGCTGCTGATAGCGCCATTGATCGTCTTGGGAGCGGGCCTGCTGGGCTACTGGCTGGCCGGCACGACTCTTCGGCCGGTGCAGGGGATCATGGACGAGGTCGACGCCATCTCTGATGGAAGGAGCCTTCACCGCCGTCTCGCCGTGCCACTATCGGGTGACGAGATCGCCCGACTGGCTGCAACGGTGAACGGCATGCTGGCTCGCTTGGAGCAGAGCTTTGCCAGTTTGCACCGGTTCACTGCGGATGCCAGTCATGAGCTGAAGACACCGTTGATGGTGCTCCGCGCGGGGGTTGAACGGGCGTTGACGCATCCCGGTACTCCAAGCGAAATCCTCCAGTCGCTGGATGAAACACTGGCGCAGATCAACCAGATGACCGAAATGGTGGAGAACCTGCTTACGCTCGCCCGTGCCGATGAGGGACGGGCTCCCCTCGCGGTGGAGGAAAGCGATCTGAGGGAGATTGTGGCGGATGTGGCCGAAACGGCCGGGATTCTTGGAGAAAACGCCGGTGTGACGGCTGTGCACCAGTTGCCCGACACACCGGTGCGGCTCGCCGTTGACCGACACCGCATCCGGGAAATGCTGCTCAACATCGTGACCAACGCAATCAAGTACACTCCGCAGGGCGGCACGGTAGCACTGACGCTCGAGGCGGATGCGGATGCGGTCACGGTAACCGTGCGTGATACCGGCATCGGGATCGCAGCCGGCGATCTCCCCCACATCTTTGATCGGTTCTGGCGTGCCGATCAGGCGCGAACGCGAACCGGCGAGCGGCCGGGAACAGGGCTCGGGCTAGCCATAACCAAGTGGATTGCCGAGGCGCATGGTGGAACGATCACCGTCCAGAGTCGGCCGGGTCGAGGGTCGGTGTTTACTGTTCGCTTGCCAAAAGCCAACGGGCGGATAACATAGGCGAAGCCTGTGAGTCAGATCACGGGAAACTGGGCTGCGCCTCAGTAGCCTAGTGTCGACTGCGGAAGCGGCGGTTTCGAAAGCGCTAATGCGGTTGTAATCGAAATGAAATCTGCGGGCAAAGAAGACGTTTTCTGCGGGACTTACGTTTGCGGGCACGATCACCCTCTCCCCTGAGGTAGCCCGTGTTCGAGAACCTGATCGAATCCAAGCACAAGAGGCAGCGCACCCTGGGTCAGACGGTACTCTCGGTGATCCTTCACGTGCTCCTGATCGTGGGGGCCGTCAAGGCAACGCAGGGGGTAGCCGAGACCATCAGGGATCGGCCGGTGGATACCACGATGGTATTCCTCAAGCCGCCCGAGCCCCCGAAACCACCGCCGGAGCAGCCCCCGCCCGACGTGGTGGTCGCTGCCAATCCTCCGCCTAAGGGATTTCAGACGGTCGTCGCGCCGACGGACATCCCGAAGGACATCCCTCCCATTGACCTCGACGAGAAGCCGTTCGATCCTCGTGATTTCACCGGCAAGGGTGTCGAAGGCGGCATTGGCACTGGTATCGAAGGCGGAACCGGACCGGTGACGGGCGAGGTGTTCCTCGAGGCCCAGCTGGATGATCCGGTGCAGGTGATCTCGCAGCCGACCCCGCGCTATCCGCCGGTGCTGGCCAGTGCCGGCATCACCGGCAGGGTGGAGATGCAGTTCATCGTGGATACGACCGGGCACGTCGAAGCTTCGTCCTTCAAGATCATGAAGACGTCGCACCCGGCGTTCGCCGAGCCTGCGCGCGAGGCCATCCTGAAGAGCGTGTTCAAACCCGCGCGGTTCAAAGGTCGGCCGGTCCGGCAGCTGGTTCAGCAGGCAGTTTCGTTCAAGCAGCAGTAGCGTCGATCCCCCTGGAGGCAACACAACATGAGCGTAGATCTTCTGCATCTCTGGGCCCAGATGGGATACTTCGCCAAGGGTATTGTGGTCATCCTGGCGTTGATGTCCATCTGGTCGCTGACCATCATGATTTCGAAGTTCGTTCAGTTCCAGCGCGCCCAGGCCGAGACCCGGAAGTTTGCACCCCAGTTCTCCCGGGCCATCCAGGAGGAAAACCTGGACCAGGCGATTACCCTCGCTGAGAAGAACAAGAAGAGTCACGTGGCTCGCGTGGTTGGTGAGGCCCTCTCCGAGGTCAAGCCTCTCCTGCGTGACCGCGCCACTATCACCGCCGCAGACATCAACTCCGCTGAGCGGGCGGTGGAGCGGCAGATGCTGATTACCCTGGCCGACTTCAAGCGCGGCATCGGCATTCTGGCGACAGTGGGCTCGACCGCCCCGTTCGTGGGACTGCTCGGCACCACCATGGGTATCGTGAACGCGTTCACCGGCATGGCGCAACAGGGCGCGTCGGGCGGCTTGGCCGGTATCTCGGCTGGTATCGCCGAAGCGCTCATCACCACGGCGTTCGGGCTCCTGGTGGCCATTCCGGCGGTGTGGGCCTACAACTACTTCACCACCAAGATCGAGAACCTGACGGTGGAGATGACCTACACTTCCAAGGAATTGATCGATTATTTGATCAAGAGCGTTGGCAGCGAGTTCGGCCGCTCCATCTTCACCAAGGAGTTCCAGGCGCAGAAGGCCGTCACCGGAACCGGGCACGTCAGTGGCTAAGGCACCGGTCATTCAGCCAGGAGGTAGACCATGGCTATGAGCGTGGGTGGTGCCGGGCAGACTACGGTCAAGTCCGAGCCCAACGTCGTCCCGATGATCGACATCATGCTGGTGTTACTGATCATCTTCATGATCGTTACCCCGCTTATCGCTGCCGGGTTCAAGGCCACCCTGCCCAAGGGAAAGAACCTCGATCCCCGTCCGGAAGGCGAAAACGAAGTCGTGCTCGGTATTGACCAGGCAGGCAACTATTTCCTCGATGGCCGACCGCTGCCGACCGGCACGCTGGAGGACCAGCTTCGCTCCCGGTTCGTCAACCGAACCGAGGACAAGATTCTGTACTTCAAAGCGGATAACCAGCTGAAGTACTCGAAAGTCCAGGAGGCGGTCGAGACTGCGCGGAAGGCTGGCGTCCGGGTCATGGCTGCCATCA
>DATADG010000182.1:0-26054 GCA_036258655.1 Gemmatimonadales bacterium
CAGCCGGGAGACGCAAGGGTTCCTGGCAGAAGCAGAGCGCGCGGCGTAGTCTAGTTCTCCTCCATGGCTACGAACGGGGGGACGTTGGTGAGCCAGAACCCCGCCAGCCCACCCTGCTGATCCACTTCGACATAGAAGTTGTCGGCGGCCCGCACGCACTGAACCGGCCGTCGGGGACCGATCTGGAGGTGAAAGACGCTTTCAGCGCTGTTGGTCTGCACCGAGAGCGTGGTGTCGACCTCGAGCGATGCGACACCGGGACGTGACGGCCGGGACGGAAGCACGACTCGTCCATCAGTGAGCGTGGAGGGCACTCGCAGGTCGGAACCGGTGGTCACCTCGGGCCAGACGACCACATCCAGTCCGCAGATCACCCCGTTGTTCACGTCCAGAACGGCCACCGACCCTTCGTCATCGGTCAGCTCCACTGTGCCAGTGAGACCGCCGCTCTTTCGGTTCCCCTTGAAGGCGCCGGACAGGATATCGGTCTCGGGATCCCAGCGCCAGGTGATAGATGGTAGGGCTCCGCTGAGCGGCTCGATCCTGGCGTCGATGCTCACGGGATACGCCTCAGGCGGCACGGGCAGACGCCAGGCGACGGATCAGACGCAATACCCGGTCCAAGGCTTTCTCCAGATCGGAATCAGACACTGCGTAGCTCAGCCGTACCCATCGGTCGTCGGCGAATGCCGCACCGGGCACGAGGGCAACACCCTCCTGCTGCATGAGCTGTTCGCAGAAACCCTGCCCGGTCACCGGATCCCTCTCCCTGATGCCATCTACCCGGAAGAAGAAGTAGAACGCGCCATGCGGCTCGACGAACTCGATGCCCGGAACCTCGGAGCGAAAACGGTCCACCAGATAATCCCTGCGTCGACGGAATGCAGCGACCATGCGGGTTACTTCGACGTCGACCCGCTCGTCCGTGAAGGCGGTGGCCGCCGCCCACTGCGCGGGGTGGTTTGCCCCGGTAGTGGTGTGAGACTGGAGCGCGGCCATGGCTTTCGCCACGTGCGGGGGGGACAGGGCTGCCCCGATCCGCCACCCGGTCATCGCATATGCCTTGCTCGCGCCATAGATCACCACGCTTCGCTCCAACATCTCATCGGGCAGGTCCAGCAGCGAGGGCGCAGGGCCCGGCCCATAATTGATGCGGCGGTAAATCTCGTCGGAGATGATCCAGATGTCGTTTTTTCTGGCCCACTCGGCGATAGCCTTGAGCTCCGCGCTGGTGTACACCGACCCGGTGGGATTGCAAGGTGAGCAGAGGATCAAACCCCGAGTCAGCTTGTGACTCATACGGTCGAGATCCCGCACACTCACCTTGAGGCCCCACTCCGGATCGCCGGGCACCAGCACCGGCTCCGCCCGGGTGAGATGGACTATCTGCGGGTAGGACACCCATGCGGGCGAGGGGATCAGCACCCGATCCTTCGGTCCGAACAGGGTGAAACAGGCATTGAAGATCGCCTGCTTGGAACCGGAGCTGACCACAATCTGATCGGGATCGATGCGCCTGCCGCCCGACATCGTAGAGAGCTGGTGGGCGATGCCGCGCCGCAACTCTGCGATTCCGACATTTGGTGGGTAGCGGGTCATCCCCTTCTGGATCGCCTGCACGCCTGCTTGCGCTATCGCTGCAGGTGTATCGAAGTCCGGTTCGCCGACACCCAGGTCGAGGACGTCTTCCCCCGCGGCCTTGCGTCGTTTGGCTTCGTTGCTGATGGCTACCGTTTCAGAAGCCTTGAGGTGCTGAACGTTGATCGACAACGGATCGGGCATGCGGATGTCCACTCTGGAGTGCGCGGGGAAGACCGCAAAAACTTTGGTGGACGGGCTGGCGATGTCAACCGCTCCATGTATAGCTTGCTCTTCGCAGTACGCTCACGATCGCCGACCGGAGAAGACGTGCCCTCCTTCGAAGACTTTCACCTTCCCCCCGCCATCTCCGCCACGCTGGCTCGACTGGGATGGAGTCCCGAACATCCCGGTGTGGGGGATACTACGCCCACGGTGGCCCGAGGGCATAACCTGGTGGCGGTCGCGCCTCCAGCGCCTGCGTATGCCACACCAGTGCTGGCGGCCATTCTCAGCCGACTTGGGAATGGCCGGCGGGCGCTTCTCATCGTTCCAGCGGCACAGCTCGAGGAATGGGGGGGCCTGGTGCATGTACTGGCACGGGAGGCCGGTCTCCGCGCGCAGGTAGCTCGCGGCACAGCTCGGGCTGCCCGGCGGTTACACACCGAGTCGGTCGACTGCCTGGTGTCCACACCAGAGACGGCACTCAGCCTCGTGATGAGATCGGTCCTTCGGATGGAGACTCTGGACGCCATGCTGCTGGCGTGGCCCGAGAGTCTGCGCGACGAGGAACTCACTCTACTGATGCAGGACCTTCCCAAGGAAGCTCAGCGAATCATCTACACGTCCGAATCTCAGCACGTAAGCACGCTGGTGGAGCGATATGCGCGAAAGGCGTTGACTGTCGGCATCCTGGGTACAACCACCGCTCCGGTTGGTCCGGTACGCACGACCGGAACCGGGTGGGCTGGGCGACTCAGCGCGCTTGCCGAGCTGATCGAGCTCCTCGATCCTGCCTCATGTGTCATCTGGACGGTGGATCAACGGTACCACGAGGCGATCAACCAGGCGATCACCGCCATGCAGCCCGACGTCACTCTGGTGACTGGGGATGCGCCTCCGGCAGCTACGATCATAGCCTACGACCTCCCTGCAGGAGACCGTCTGCGTCAACTCGTCGGCGCCGGTGAGGTCGTGCTGCTGGTTCCGCCCGGAACCGAGCAATATGTCGCGAGCATAGCGGCTCCCCGAAGGCCGCTGCTCCTTCCAGGAGTCCTGGACGCTGCTCGCGCTGCCGAGTCGGTTCAGCGCCGAGCTATCGTGAAGGAGATCGAGGAAAGCTCGCTCCACCCTGCTGTGCTCACGCTGGCGCCGCTGTTCGAGCGGCACGATCCCGTATCAGTCGCGGCAGCATTGTACCGGCTCTGGACCAGCTCTTCACCAGTCGCGCCCCCGATAGCAGCAGAAGTGCCGGGGGCGACGGCTCGGATCTATGTCGGGCTGGGGAAAAAGGATGGCGCGAACCCCAATGAACTGGTTGCAGTACTGACGAAAGAGCTGCGAGTGGAGCGAACCAAGATCGGACGAATCGAGCTGCGGGACGCCTACTCGTTGATCGAAGTTCCGGCTCAGGATGCCGAACACGTTGCGGCGGCGCTCAACGGCACCACCATCAGAAAGAAGCGCGTGACCGCCCGCGTCGACCGCAAGCCAACTCGCTCCGGCGGCGATGGCAGGAACACCAGCAGGCCGCCGCGTCGGGCGGATCACCGTTAGCGTTTTCGGTTCACCACGTCTCTGAGGGCCCGACTCGCACGAAAGGCGGGAACAACAGAGGCCTTGATGGTGCTGGTCTTCCCGGTCCGGGGATCACGCCATTCGCGAGCGGCGCGGGTTCTGGTCTCGAAGCTCCCAAAACCCGATATGGCGACTTTCCCGCCCCGCTTCAACTCCGATGCGATGACGCCGTCCGGAGAGAAGAAGAGTTCTGCGATCTCAGCGGCCTTCGCCTTGGTCACCCTTAACCGCTTCGCGACAGCAACAACGAGATCCTGCTTGTTCACGGGGCCGTGGGGACAGGGTTCGTGGTGAATCTTGGGCCAGGAGTCCAGGGTCTAGAGTCTACAGCATTGTGAGAATTTGGCCACCGCACTCACAGCAATGCGGTCTGATCTTCATCACGGCGCGGCACCTTGTGGCAGTGACGGCACCGGGCCTGATAACTCTCGCGGCCGCCGATCATGATCGTGGGCGAGTCGTATCGAGCCGGTTTGCCGTCGATGAGTCGCTGGTTGCGGCACGCCGGATCACCACAGACCACACAGATAGCCTGCAGCTTGTCAACCAACTCCGCTACTGCCATCAACTCACCCATTGGCCCGAACGGCTCGCCCCGAAAATCGGTGTCGGTACCGGCTAGAATCACCCGAATCCCACGCGAGGCAAGCTCGGTGGCGACAGTGACGATCTGACGATCCAGAAATTGGGCTTCGTCGATGGCGACAATTTGGGTATCAGGCCGCACCAGCCGGAAGATTTCAGCCGCCGAATCCACCGGACTGGCCTCGAACTCGGTCCCGTCGTGGCTGGAGACGCTGTACAGTCCGGTGTACCGGCTGTCGAGATGAGATTTGAATACCTGTACCTTACGCCTTGCGATCGTGGCGCGCCGGACCCGCCGGATGAGCTCCTCACTCTTACCGCTGAACATCACTCCGCTGATCACCTCGATCCAACCCGGATGCATGCCGTAGTTCATTGCCTGTCTCTGGACAGTTGACGAGGACAAAATGTACTCGGGAGTCAAGTGACTCTAGACTCTCGACTCCACAGTCCCGACCTTTCAGCAATGCTCTCTGTTGCCCTTACCGGAAACATTGGCGCCGGCAAGTCGACAGTCGCCGACTTGTTCCGCCGCTGGGGCGCAACCATCATCGATGCCGATACGCTGGTGCGGGAGGCGCAGGCGCCGGGCCATCCAGGATTGGGGGAGATTGCCGGTCGATTTGGGCGTGACCTGATTCGAGGTGATGGCAGTCTGGATCGGGCGAGACTGAGGACTCGTGTCCTGCGCGATCCCGCCGAGCTCCAGGCACTCAACCGGATCATGCACCCATTGGTGCACCAGCGGCGCAGGGAGCTACTGGCTCAGGCCCGAATCCGGGGCGACCGGATCGTAGTCAGCGATATCCCGCTGCTGTTCGAGGCTTCGGATCCGCGGGAATTCGACGCTGTCGTACTGGTAGACGCGCCGGAGCAGATTCGCCGGGCCCGTCTGATCGGCTCACGAGACATGCCGGTGGAAGACATCGACCGCCTGATGGCAGCGCAGCTGGCCTCGGCCGACAAACGCAGTCGAAGCGACTACGTCATAGAAAACGCAGGAGACCGCCAGGCGCTGGAGCGCTCCGCGGCCATCGTGTGGCAAGCGCTGCTCGCTCGCGCTTGACCTCGCCCACTGTCCAGCCTATCCTCCCCTCGCGCAGCCACATGGGAGAACTTTGGTGTCGAACGTGCCGGACGACTTGTGGTATACCGCTGAGCACGAATACGTTGCACGCACGTCAGATCCCTCCATCGTCAAAGTCGGTATCACGGACTACGCTCAGGGCGAGTTGGGCGACGTCGTCTTCGTCCGACTTCCGCAAACCGGCGATCGTCTGGAAGCTCATCAGGCCTTCGGCGAAATCGAGGCGGTGAAGGCGGTGTCGGAGCTCTACAGCCCGGTGGCCGGGGAAGTGGTCGAGATCAATACCGCTTTGGATGGAGACGCCGGAGTGGTAAACCGTGACCCCTATGGCGAGGGGTGGATGATCAAGCTCCGGGTGAACGGCACCGAGGACCTCAAGGATCTCATGTCAGCCCAGACATACCGGTCCCACATCGGGGAATAACCCGCTGGACCGATGCGATGCTTCCGCGCAGGACACTGCAATGCCGACAACCAACCGACTCTAATGCCTCGAGAACGCGGTCTCGGGGCATTGTTGTATGGGGATAAGCACGATGGCCTATAGCATCTCTCCGGATGTGATCGAGTCTACCGGCATGCTCGGTCGCAAGCTCAGCACGCCCACGCTTGACGTACTTCACCCGTCGCACTTTGCCTACCGCCATATCGGACCCCGACGAGCCGACGTCGAGGAGATGCTTGACCTGCTCGGCTACGAATCGCTCGAGAGCTTCATCGATGCCGTGGTGCCGGAGGAGATCCGGTTGCGGCGGCCGCTGGCGCTCCCCCCCGGGCGCAGTGAGCGGGAGGTGCTCCAGGCGCTGCGCGGCCTGGCCGGGATGAACCGCGTCTTCCGCTCGTATATCGGCATGGGCTACGCCGGATGCTTCACCCCTCAGGTCATTCAGCGCAACGTGCTGGAGAATCCCGGCTGGTACACCGCCTACACGCCCTACCAGGCAGAGATCGCCCAGGGACGGCTGGAGGCACTACTCAACTTCCAGACTATGATCTCGGACCTGACCGGACTCGAGATCGCGAACGCATCGCTGCTGGATGAGGCGACCGCCGCCGCCGAGGCCATGAACTTGAGCCTGGCTGTACGAGGCACCAAGACAACTCCCGTGTATCTGGTGGATGAGCGCTGTCATCCGCAGACCATCGCCGTAGTCCAGACCCGGGCCGAGGCGCGCGGCATCCAGGTTCGAGTGGACGACCCTGACCAGTTCGGCTTCGACTCCTCGACCATCGGGGCACTGCTGCAATACCCCGCAACCGATGGCGAGATACGCGATTTCCGCGGGCTCTGTGAGCGGGCCCATGCCGCCGGCGCGCTGGTGACCGCGGCGACTGACCTGTTGAGCCTGACCCTGCTGACGCCACCAGGCGAGTGGGGAGCCGACGTGGCGATCGGCAACAGCCAGCGCTTCGGCATTCCAATGGGCTATGGAGGACCGCACGCGGCATTCTTTGCCACTAAGGACCAGTACAAGCGGTTCCTGCCCGGCAGGATCATCGGGGTCTCCAAGGACCGCGATGGTCGTCCCGCCCTTCGCATGGCGCTGCAGACTCGCGAGCAACACATCCGCCGCGACAAGGCGACCAGCAACGTTTGCACCGCCCAGGTGCTGCTCGCCGTCATGGCGAGCATGTATGCCGTCTATCACGGCCCATCAGGGCTGCGCCGGATCGCCGAACGGGTTCACACCAGGACAGTGATCCTGGCGAGCGCTCTTCGCCGCCTGCGCTATCGCGTCGTATACGAAAACTTCTTCGACACTATCTGCGTGGAGGTGGAAGGCTGGGCCTTACCGCGGCTGATGGATGCCGCCCGGGCCCGCAATATCAATCTCCGCCAGCTCACATCCACGAGGTTATGCGTTGCCCTGGATGAGACGGTGACCCTCGGTGACGTGGCGGATCTGATCTCGATCTTCTCTCTGAACGAAGCGCTCCCGTTCATGCTGGACGATCTCGGAGTCAAGCGCGAGCAGGCAATCCCTCAGTCGCTCAGCCGCACCAGCACCTTCATGGAGCACCCGGTGTTTCACCGGTACCATTCCGAGACCGAGATGCTGCGGTATATCAAGCGACTGGAAGCCCGAGACCTGTCGCTTACCTCGGCAATGATCCCTCTCGGCTCCTGCACCATGAAGCTCAACGCCACGACCGAGATGATGCCGGTCAGCTGGCGGGAGTTCAACCGGTTGCATCCGTTTGCCCCGCGGGATCAGGCAGCGGGCTACCAGCTGCTCTTCAGCCAGCTCGAGAATCAACTCGCCGAGATCACCGGGTTCGCAGCGGTATCGCTGCAGCCCAACGCGGGGTCACAGGGAGAGTTCGCCGGGCTCCTGGTGATCCGCGCGTACCACCGGTCGCGAGGCGAGGCGCACCGAACCACCTGTCTCATTCCGCAATCGGCACATGGTACCAATCCGGCCAGCGCGGTCATGGCCGGGATGCAGGTGGTGCCGATCAAGAGCGATGCCAGAGGGAACATCGATGTGGATGATCTGCGCGCCAAGGCTGCGACCCACCGCGACAAACTCGCGGCGCTGATGCTCACCTACCCCTCAACGCACGGGGTGTTCGAGGCATCCGTTCGGGATATCTGCCGGATCATTCATGAAAACGGGGGCCAGGTGTACATGGATGGCGCCAACATGAACGCTCAGGTCGGACTCTGCCGGCCAGGCGACATTGGCGCCGATGTCTGCCACCTGAATCTGCACAAGACCTTCTGTATACCGCATGGCGGCGGTGGTCCCGGTATGGGGCCGATCGGGGTGGCGGCGCATCTGGTGCCGTTTCTGCCGGGCCATCCGGTTGTCGACCTGGATCATCCCTCGGCTTGCGGCACCATCTCGGCCGCCCCGTGGGGGAGTGCCGCCATTCTGCCAATTTCCTGGGCTTACATCGCGCTGATGGGATATGACGGACTGACGGAAGCCACTCAGATCGCCATTCTCAACGCGAACTACGTTGCCAAGCGGTTGGAGCAGCACTATCCCCTGCTCTATACCGGCCAGCATGGATTGGTTGCGCACGAGTGCATTATCGATACCCGACCGTACAAAGCCTCTGCCGGGATCGATGTGGAGGATATCGCGAAACGGATCATCGATTACGGCTTTCACCCTCCCACAGTGTCGTTCCCGGTTCCCGGAACTCTGATGATCGAGCCCACTGAAAGCGAGTCGAAAGAGGAGCTCGACCGCTTCTGCGACGCGCTCATCTCGATTCGAGAGGAAATTCGGGAGATAGAGGAGGGTCGGGCGGCGCGAGACAACAATCTATTGACCAACGCGCCGCATACCCTCGAGCAAGTGATCGCCGACGCATGGGACCGTCCTTATCCGCGCGAGCGGGCGGCGTACCCGTCCCGTGCGGTGCGAGAGCACAAGGTCTGGCCAACGGTCGGACGGATCGACAGTGCCTACGGTGACAGGAACCTGGTGTGTAGTTGTCCCCCCGTGGAGGAGTATGCGTAGCGGGGCAGCACCGCAGTCCTCTTGCACCACCTCCCCGCAGCCCCGCTGGAACCTGTGGATCGACGAGACACCGCAGCCCGGGTGGATCAACATGGCAGTCGACATGGCCCTGCTGGACCGTGCCGCTGGGTCCGGGGAGAGCTGGCTTCGGCTCTACACCTGGAGACCGCACTGTCTTTCGTTTGGGCGCCACGAACCTGCCACCAAACGCTACGATCTCGCCAGGATTAGAGCCCTCGGACTGGATACGGTACGGCGACCCACGGGCGGACGTGCAGTATGGCACGCTCGGGAGCTGACCTACGCGGTAGCTGCACCGGCGTCACGCTTCGGCTCCCTCGCAACGGCGTACACCCACATCCATTGCGTGCTGGGCGAAGCCTTGTCTGAGCTCGGTCTGGAGGTAACTCTGGCCCCCCGTGCACCCACGCCAGGCCTGGGCTCAGGACCCTGCTTTGCTCGACCGGTGGGCGGCGAGGTTCTGGTGAGGGGTAGAAAGGTGATCGGAAGTGCCCAGATGCGCCGCGGTGATGCACTGCTCCAGCACGGGTCGATTCTGCTGCACGACAACCAGTCCATGATTTCTCAGCTGGAGCAGCACTCATCTTTCGGCCTGACAGCCGATCCCGCGGCCGGATTGACTGACCGCCACGGGGATCAGCTCCAGCCCAGCGCAGTCGCAACAGCCGTCGCTCGTATCGCGGCAGATCGGTGGCAGGGCGACTGGGAGCAGGTCACAAATCCGGGTGCCGTCCTGCAAGAAGCCGCAACGCACTTTCCGTGGTTCGCGTCATACACGTGGACGTGGGCCCGCTAAGTCCGCTAAATTCCGCAAACCCCTGACAATGAGTACGTCTTTGGAGCCTCTGTGACGCGCTGGTCGCCACGGACACCGATTGCTGCGATTGTTGCGGTGTGTCTGCTCACGCACCTGGCAGCTGCGCAGTCGAGCCAAGCGCACCATCGCAGCATCGTTATTGTCACCGGTGAACAGCCTACCGTGCCGGTCCCCACCCTGATGGAGGGTGCCGCGCTGACTGTAGGCAATCTGGAGTTGGCCGATCAGCTCTTTCTCCGTCTCGCCGGGTTGGGACCCAGCCTGACGACAGCCGGGGACCGTAACTTCGTGCCACTCCTGGCCCGCTCATGGACGCGACGAGATTCGGTGACGCTCGTCTTCGATCTGGACCCACGAGCCCGGTGGCAAGACGGAGCGCCGGTAACGGCCCGCGACGTGGTCTTTACCTTTGAACGCGCCAGAAATCCCAGGATAGCGCCGCGACTGGCGGCACTCCTGCGGCACATGACGGCCGTCACTGCCGAAGGTGATCGGCGGGTCGTGTTTCGCTATGCTCAGGCGTATCCCGAGCAGCTCTACGATGCCACCTTTCATGCGGCGCCGCTGCCGTCTCATCTGCTCGACTCCATTCCGCCTGAAGCCCTGGCGCGTTCTTCGTTTGTCGGTCAGCCCGTAGGCAGCGGTCCGTATCGACTGGTTCGCAGTGTGGCAGGACAATTCGTCGAGCTCGCCGCCAATGATCGCTTCTTCCTGGGAAAACCCGAAATCGAACGGGTGTTCATTCGGGTTGCGGCCGATCCGAACGCCCGCATCAACCTGTTGATGAGCGGCCAGGCCGACGCCATGGACAACGTCGTGCCTCCCCTGAACAACCTGCAACGACTCCGGGCCGACACGAGCCTGCGTCTGATTCCGGTGCCGTCTCCGACGCTGGGGTTTCTGCTGTTCAATCAGAAGGACCCTCGGGATCCAGCGCAGCCGCACCCGATCCTCTCCGAGGTGCGGGTACGCCGTGCGATTGTTCTGGGGCTCAACCGGCAGCTGATGGTCCGAGCCGTCTTTGGCTCGTATGCCGAGGTCCCCTACGGACCAGTTTCACCTCTCCTCTGGATCCGGCACCGCTCGCCCAAGGCTGAGCGGCACCAACCGACTGAGGCGCGCCGACTTCTCGCCGATGCCGGATGGAAGGACTCGGACAACGACGGAATCCTGGATCAAAACGGACGACCGCTGATACTCAGCCTATCGCTACCCAACACGAGCGCGATCCGGCGTCAGATGGCGCTCCTTGCTCAGGAGCAGCTGCGGCAGATCGGAATCAGTCTCGAGGTGCAGCAGATGGAGTTTCCGGTCTGGTCTGAACGGAGAAACGCTGGAAGGTTCGACGTCGACTTCACGGCTGTAACACAGGATCCCTCACCTTCCGGACTGACGCAGGGGTGGAGCTGTGGCGGTGGCACGAACGTCGCCAGGTACTGCAATCCTCGAGTGGATTCCCTGCTCTCAAGGGCGGTGCTTGGTAGCGACCAGAACCCTATTCGGATCTGGATCGCGGTCCTCCGTCAGATCGAAGCCGACGCGCCGGCAGCCTTCATCTACGCGCCCTCCTATGTGTATGCCGTGCGGAATCGGTTTCGCAACGTTTCCATTAGTCCGGTATCGTCCTGGCAACTCCTGCGCGAATGGAAGGTGGCGAACTGAGTAGCTGGGTGGTTCGCCGCCTGGTGGACTCGACCATCACCTTTGCCCTCGCCCTCACGCTTGCCTTCTTTTTGATGCGGGTTGCACCCGGTGACCCACTCGCCAGGGTGACTGAGGGCAGGACGTTATCGCCGGCAGAAGTTGCGGCGCTGCGCACCCGCTACGGACTGGAGCAGCCCCTCATACGACAGTTCGGCTCTTTCGTCGAGGGGCTCGTCCGGGGCGACCTCGGGGTATCGATCGAGTACGGCCGGCCCGTGACGGCTTTATTGGCCGAACGGCTACCGGCAACAGTCCTGCTCGGAGGCAGCGTCCTGCTGCTCAATTTCTCCCTGGGTTTGTGGCTGGGCGTCCGCCAGGCGGTGCGACGCGGCACAGCAGAGGATCGCTGGCTGACCGCACTCTCATTGATGGGCTACGCCATACCTTCCTTCTGGCTGGGACTGGTGCTGGCGTGGCTGATCGGCATCGAGCTGCGTCTGCTCCCCGCGGCTGGAATGCAGGACCCGCTCCTGGGTACCGATGCGGGCTTTCTCGCCCGAGCGGTGGATCTCTTGCGTCACCTGGTGCTACCCGCGGTGACGCTGAGCGTGGTGAGTATCGCCGCGACGATGCGCTATCAACGCACCGCCATGCTCGAGGTACTCCAGCTTCCTTTCATCACCACGGCCCGGGCAAAAGGGCTGCGGGAGCAGGATGTCACCTGGCGGCATGCCTGGCGCAATGCGCTGTTCCCGGTGATCACACTTTTTGGCCTGTGGCTCCCGCTCCTGGTGACCGGGTCGGTATTCGTTGAGGCCGTGTTTGCCTGGCCCGGGCTCGGCTCGCTCGCGGCGAGTGCCGTCTGGGGGCGCGATTACCCGGTCATCATGGGATGCGTGTTGCTGGTGGCAGGCTTGGTAGTGACTGCAGGGTTCCTCACTGACCTGGCCTACACTGTCCTGGATCCTCGCGTGCGGCTGGCGTGATCCCCGTTCTCCATACGGTGCGAAGTGCCTTTCGTGAGCCCCGCGGCCGGGTCGGAGCACTCCTCTTGCTGGTCATCGCGATAGCATCGGTTATCGGCCCCTGGTTTCTTCCTGACCCGCTGGCCCAGCCAAATGTGCTGGCAGGCAGCGAGCCACCCGGTCTCGGTCGGCCGTTCGGCACGGACCAGTTGAGCCGCGATGTGTTATCACGTGTAGTTGCGGGTGCGCGAGTGTCGCTCAGCGTGGCACTACTCGCAGTGGTGTTGTCCGCTACCGCGGGAGCGACGGTGGGCCTGCTGGCCGGCTATCTGGGCGGTTTGGTAGATACCGGGCTCATGCGACTCGTGGATGGGGCGCTCGCAATTCCTCGACTTTTCATTTTGCTGCTGGTTCTCGCCGCCTGGGAGCGGGTGCCTCTGATTGCCCTGATTCTCCTCATCGGAGCAACCGGATGGTTCGCCACCAGCAGACTGGTTCGGGCCGAAGTACTCCGTCTGCGCGAGGAGAGCTTTGTGCGAGCGGCCGAGGCGCTCGGTGCTCCGAGGCGCCGCATTATTTTGCGTCATCTACTTCCCAACACCCTGGGACCATTGCTCGTCGCGGCAACTCTCGGGGTGGGCGAGGTCATTCTCCTCGAAGCCGGTCTCTCATTTCTAGGGCTGGGTGTTCAGCCACCAACGCCATCATGGGGTAGCATGGTCCTGGATTCCAAGGAGGTCATGGTAAGCGCGCCATGGACCGGCATCTTCCCGGGCTTGGCCATCGTCGTCACTGTCCTCTCCGCCAATCTTCTCGGCGAGGCCTTGCGCGACGCTGTGGATCCTCGAAGCGCATGACTCATGTCCTCGAGGTGCAGAATCTGCGCATCTCCTTTCCCAGTTCGGAGCGTGGCCGAGTATACCCCGTCGACGGGGTCAGCTTCTCGCTGAAACGAGGCGAAACCCTTGCTCTGGTGGGCGAGTCGGGCTGTGGCAAGAGCCTCACCAGCCTCGCCCTGCTTCAGCTGGTTCCCTCCCCCGGTCGCATCGAGGCCGGCAGCAGCATCCGCCTGGGAGATACCGACGTGCTCGCGCTCCAGGGCGAGGCATTACGACGCATTCGAGGCCGGCGAGTTGGAATGATCTTCCAAGACCCCATGACGAGTCTCAACCCGGTTTTCACCGTCCAGGATCAAATCGTCGAGGGGATCCATGCGCATTTCAAGATCAGCCGGGCCGAAGGCCGTGAGCGTGCCCTTCAGCTGTTGCATGAGGTAGGTATCCCCGATCCGGGCGGACGGCTCAAGGCATACCCCCATCAGCTCAGTGGTGGAATGCGTCAGCGAGTGATGATCGCGATCGCGCTCGCAGCCGAGCCGGAGATCCTGGTGGCAGACGAGCCGACCACAGCGCTGGACGTCACCGTACAGGCGCAGATCCTGGAGGTGCTCGACCGGCTGCGTGCTGACCGAGGAATGGCCGTGCTGCTGATCACCCATGATCTCGGCATCGTGGCCGGCCGCGCCGACCGGGTGGCAGTTATGTACGCGGGCCAGATTGTCGAGGAGACTACCACGCAACAACTGTTTGCTCGTCCGTCGCACCCGTACACACAGGGGCTCTTCGCGTCGGTGCCTCGCATCAGCGGACCTCTCCAACGACTCAAGCCCATAGCGGGAACCGTGCCTGCGCCTTCTGCGTGGCCCAGCGGCTGCCGCTTTCGTCCCCGGTGTTCGCAGGCGTTCGACAAGAGTGAGCTGGAGCCACCGCTACTCCCCGTTGAACCAGGGCATGTCATGCGCTGCTGGTTGGCCGAAGAACAGCGCCGGTGACCACACTCCTCTCGGTGCGCCACCTGGTGAAGTACTATAGCCAGGGAGGACTGTTCAGCCGCTCCGCCGCACCCGTCCGAGCGGTAGACGGTGTGTCGTTCGATATCGCTTCCGGTGAAACGCTTGCGCTGGTAGGAGAATCGGGCTGCGGTAAGACCTCTGTCGGACGCACTATTCTACGCCTGCAGGAGCCTACCAGTGGAACCGCGCACTTCGAGGGCGTGGACATCTTTTCTCTGGACCGGTCCGCATTACGAGCGCTGCGCCGGCGGATGCAGATCATCTTTCAGGATCCCTACAGCTCCCTGAATCCCCGGATGACCATCGGCTCGGCTATCGCGGAGGGTATCGAGATCCACCGGTTGGCTCCTCGCCGGGAAATTTCGGAGCGCGTTGCTGCGCTGCTACAAGAGGTTGGACTGGATCCAGACTATGCCCGCCGCTACCCGCACGAGTTCTCCGGAGGCCAACGGCAGCGCGTCGGAATTGCGCGAGCGCTGGCGGTCGAGCCAGCGTTCATCGTTTGCGATGAGCCAGTCTCTGCACTCGATGTTTCGGTACAAGCGCAGGTGCTCAACCTTCTCTCCGACCTCCAGCGCCACCGCGGCCTGTCCTACCTCTTCATTGCGCACGACCTCGCGGTAGTACGGCAGATCGCTCATCGAGTTGCGGTCATGTATCTGGGACGCATCGTTGAGGAGGGACCCACGGACCAGCTGCTCTCAAATCCGCGGCACCCGTACACGGTGGCGCTGCTCTCTGCCGTGCCCGAGCCTGATCCCAGCACCCGCCGGTCTCGCATCGTCCTGAGCGGCGACCTCCCGAGTCCCACCAATCCGCCTCCGGGCTGTCCCTTTCATACCCGATGCTTTCATCCCCTCAAAAACGAGCGCTGCCGCACCGATGTGCCGCGGCTTCGGCCGGTAGAGGCAACTCTGGCTGCGTGTCACTATGCGGAGAGCACGCCGCAGCCTGCGGAAGCTGCCGTGGGCCGGTGAGCGGTACGACTGAGTAGTAAAAGGAAATACAGAGGGGCCGACTGCCTGAAATTTAAGAGCCGGCACTCCGAAGAGCCCGGCTCCAGTATTTGAGGCGGTTCGTGCCTACCGCTTACCGCTTACGGTCTCCTTCGCAAGCTCTTCCCTCAATCGCTTGAGCGCCTGACTACGGATCTGAGATACCCGTGATTCGCTGACCTGCAGCACTTCACCCACCTGCCGCAGGTTCAGCTCTTCATAGTAGTAAAGGGCGAGGACCCGGCGCTGCTGCTCGGGTAGGCGTGAGATCAGCTGTCGAAGATGTTCCACGTGCTCCGACTCCATCAATTTCTGGGTCGGCAGTGTCACAGAGGGGTCCGCGTGGGTTTCGGCATCCCTGGAGAAGCGGCGGCCATGTGACGGACGCGGCGCTTCAGCCTCGGCGTACACTCCCACCGCGTCCTTCCACTTCCAGTACGTGGAGAGATCGATACCGAGATGACCGGCGACCTCATGGGGTGTGGGAGCGCGGCCGAGCCGGCCTTCGAGTGCCGCGGCAACTGCCTCGATTCTCCTCCGCTTGACTCGAACCGACCGCGGAGTGGAATCTCTGCTTCGAAGATCGTCCAGAATCGCGCCTCTGATCCGCAATACAGCATAGGTGCTGAACGCCAGACCTCGGCTCAGGTCGAAGCTGTCGAGGGCCTTCATCAAACCGAGAGCACCGGCACTGACCAGCTCACCGAGCTCGACGGACGGGATTCGGCGGGAAACTTCCCGCGCGACATGATGTACCAGTCCGAGATGGCGAACGAGTAATTGGGCCCGAGCGTCGGGATCGCCCGCAGTACGATATCGAGTCCACAGTACCTCTGTGCGGTCCTGGGCTTTGGTGGCGGGGATGGCGGTCACAGCCGGTACCCTGGTGTCGCAGGTGCAACAGACATCGGAATGGTCCGTAGCGAGTGTGATCGGGGGTATCTGCGCTCTCGCGGTGTGGTGAAGGCAACGGCTGTACCACCAGTGCGGGGGAATGCAGTCGCACCTGTGCAATAAACTGCAGCTGTGTCCCCAACAGCTTGTTGCGGTTGAGGTTAGTTCAGAGGAATGGGAAGGAATCCGGGAAGCTGCCGGGGGCCGATCATGCCAAGAAAGAGCCAGAGTCCCGGCAAGTTGCAGGAGCTAGAGGCTCAGTTCCTTGCTCCGCTCGTCGGCGACGAAGACCAGGGCGGCGCCCCGCTCGACAACTGCAGAAAGTGCTTGGTGGACCTCGGGAGCCAAGACCGATCCAGTCATGCCGTGCATCCGCTCCACGGCTAGTTCCGGGGTCAATTGCTCGCGGTACGGACGGGCGGTGGCGAGCGCGTCGTACACCTCGGCAGCCCCGATCAGGCGGGCGCCCCACGGGATAGCTTCCCCGGCTAGCCCATCGGGATATCCCTTTCCATCCCAGCGTTCGTGATGACCGCGAACGAAACCATTCACCCCGGCAAGGTGCGGCAAAGGAGCGAGGATTTCGGCACCCACGGTAACATGTCGCTTTATTGCGTCGAACTCGGTCGGAGTCAGGGGCCCTTCCTTCGAGAGAAGGCCCTCGGGCACCGCAATCATGCCGATGTCGTGCAGGAGTCCAGCCTGGCGGACCTGCTCGACCTCCTCATCAGTTCGTCCGATCTCAGCAGCAATCGACGCTGCCAGCTGAGCCACCCTGAGGGAGTGCCCCGCAAACCATGAGTCACGCGCCTCCACCACTGCCACCAATGCTGCGAGGGTAGCGACCGTCAAACCTTTGACCTTGGCGCGCTCACGCGCCAGCTGGGCGCCCAGGGTAACCACCTCCTCTTTCAGAAGACGGGTCATCCCCCGCTCGCGGCTTAACTCCGCACGTCGCCGCAGCGCCCGTTGCAAAGCCGCCTCAAGATGGGCTGGATCGATGGGCTTCAGGAGGTAGTCCATTGCGCCGTATTGCAGATAGTGGACTGCCTCACTGGCGGAATGAGTCGAGCTCGAAACCAGGATCGCCAGGTCGGGATCGCGTTCAAGGGAGCGCGAGAGCAGTTCGCCGGCGGCAGTCCCGAACAGTCGCGCCTCGGCGAGCATGCAGGAGATTTTCTGGCGAGTCAGAATCCCCAATGCCTCTTGTCCGGCCGCAGCGGTGACGACCTCGTATCCTCGATGGGTCAGGTAGGATTCAATCGTTTCGCGTGCAGTTGGGTCGTCATCGACGACCAAAATACGATCCGGAACTCTGATGGTGAGCATGACTCCTCTGATGCCAGAACGCCGGAGATTTCTAGTCGGTCCCGGGGGGGCCGTGCAGGCTGCCTAAGGATCGGATGATGAGGCCAATTCTTGAGTTGCAGTGCGATGGATGGCAGACGACACCGGCCGGGACTGGCCCCTCGTGAGGCGGCGAGTTACAATCAATACGGGAAGGCTGGAGCCGTTGCAGTTGTAAAGAATCGTACGCTCAAAACCGAAAACTCACCGGTATCACATCCAGCGGAAGTGCCGCCGTCCCTGCCGGCGTCACCACCGAGGTCCACGAGGCTGAGCGTGCCGCATCCCGAAGATTCTCGCGCCACAACGAAGATCGAGGCCGAACGGCTGCGGGTTATCGAGCAGCGGCTGCAGGACCACTTCTATGAAGTCCCGCCAGCCTCCGAGCGAATCGCCGCGTGCGTCCTGGCTGACCTGAAAGATCTCGAGCAGAACGCTTCGTCCCTTCCTCACTGAAAAACGTGGTTGATCAGCGGCAGCTTATTTCCAGCGGTGCTTCGTGGGAGCCGCTGGTCGGCTATTCTCGCGCGGTTCGAACCGGAAAGCTGGTGCACGTCTCCGGCACCACCGCCTTTGGTCCGGACGGTCGGCTGGTCGGTAAAGGCGATCCGTACGCACAAACGGTTCAGGCAATCCGCAACATCGACGCGGCCCTCCAGGCTGCGGGATCTTCCCTCGCCGATGTTGTTCGGACGCGCATGTATGTCACCAACATCGATGACTGGGAATCGATCGGCCGGGCTCACGGCGAGTTTTTCGGCGCCGTGCGTCCAGCCGCGACCATGGTTGAGGTACGGCGACTCATCTCCCCGGAGATGCTGGTCGAGATCGAGGCCGAGGCTGTCATGCCGTGAGCTCGAAGCAGCGGTTCTCCCAGGTTGATGCATTTACCGACCGCCCCTTCAGCGGCAACCCCGCCGCCGTATGCCTGCTATCCTCCGCTGCCGATCCCATCTGGATGCAGAATGTCGCCCGAGAGATGAATCTGGCGGAGACTGCGTTTGTGGTCCGCCGGCCGGACGGATTCGACCTCCGGTGGTTCACCCCGACAACTGAAGTTGACCTCTGCGGCCATGCTACGCTCGCCAGCGCACACGTGCTCTGGGAGGACGGTGCACTCGAGCCCAGCGACGTGGCTCGCTTCTACACGCGGAGCGGGATACTGACGGCCAGCCGTGACCCCGATCTCATATGGCTCGACTTCCCCGCCACGCCATGCGGACCGGCCGATCAGCCCGATGACCTGCAGCGGGGATTGGGCACCGACGCTGTATACATCGGGCGCACGAAGTTCGACTACCTGGTGGAGCTCCCGTCGGAAGCAGCCGTCCGCGCCCTTGCGCCCGATCTCGGCATGCTGGCCCGCCTACCCGTGCGCGGCGTCATTGTGACCGCTCGCTCGGAGAGCGAGTCCTATGACTTTGTCTCCCGTTTCTTTGCTCCTGGGGCGGGTGTGCCTGAAGATCCAGTCACAGGATCGGCGCATTGCGGACTGGGGCCATACTGGGGGCGCCGGTTCGGCAAAGGGCGGCTGGTTGGGTATCAGGCATCTGCTCGGGGAGGCACGGTGGTCGTGGACCTCCGTGGCGATCGCGTCAGGCTAGGCGGTCAGGCCGTCACAGTACTTCGAGGCGAGTTACTTCATTAGCAACACACCGCCCGATCCTGGAGCTGCGTTCGCCGCTCTCGATCTTCGGCTCGGACGGATCACTCGCGCTGAACCCAACGAACGCGCTCGCAAACCTTCGTACAAGCTGTGGATCGACTTCGGTCCGTTGGGCGAGAAGACCAGCAATGCCCAGCTTCGAACACTCTACCGAGCCGATGACCTCGTGGGCCGCTTAGTTATCGCTGCGGTGAATCTCGGAACCCGTAACATCGCAGGCTTCACGTCCGAGGTGCTCGTGCTGGGAGTGCCGGATGCCGCTGGAAACGTGGTACTACTCTCAGTGGAACGGGAGGCGCCGTTGGGCGCGAAAGTGTATTGAAGGGAGAAGTTATCTCTTCTCCACAACAGGCCTTACCACCAGACCTGTCACCGCGCCGTCCTCCGCCAGGCTCCACTCGATCAGCATGCGCTGAGGCGACTTCTCGAAGGACGCGCTTCGTCGGTATACCTTGAACGGCTCGGCGTCGTTCACGGTCTCGTCGACCTTCCCCTGCTCCACTCCGAGATGCTTCACGGCTTGGCTGGCGAACTCCGCAAGCTCGGTGACGCTGCCGAACGTCTGCCGCATTTCCGGGGAAAACCGCTGCCACAGCTTCTCGTACTCGCTTCCGTAGAGCCAGGCGGTGTAGGTCCGGCCTTCCTGCAGCAGCTCCGGCTCGGCGCGATCCCCGGAGGGACTGCAGGCGACCGCCGCCATGATCAAGGCCCATCGTCGTGCATCCATGATATGTCCTCAGTATTCTTCGCACCGGACCGGCAGCGGAGACGCTATGCGGGTGTACATCTCAATCGACATGGAAGGCGTCGCGGGAGTTGTGCATGAAGATCAGACCAATCCCGTCGATCCCCGCCATGCGGGAGAGTATAATCGGTACCGCAGGTTGATGACCAATGAAGCAAACGCGGCCATTGCAGGGGCCCGGCAGGCCGGCGGGACAACAATTCTGGTGAATGACAGCCACTGGCTCATGCGGAACCTCATTGCCGAGGAGCTCGATCCGGCTGCCGAGCTGATGAGCGGCGGTCCGAAGCGTCTGTCGATGATGGAAGGAATCGACCGCGGCTTCGATGCGGCGTTCTTCGTAGGGTACCATGCTATGGCGGGCACCCGCAAAGCGATCATTGACCATACGTACAGCAGCAGAGTCTACCAGGCCCGGATCAACGGCACTCCGGTCGGAGAGCTGGCGCTCAACGCAGCCATGGCAGGTGCCCACGGTGTGCCCATTGCATTAGTGAGCGGCGACCAGGCGCTGGCAGCCGAGGCCAGAGCACTACTCGGCGATGGTGTAGAGACGGTGATCGTGAAGGAAGCAGTAGGACGATTCGCTGGAAAGAGCCTAGCTCCCGCCGTGGCCTGCGAGCGCATCCGGTCGGCTGCCACTGCCACGCTCCGGCGCACGCATAAGCCGTTCGCCTTTCAGCCCCCGATTCTGCTGGAGGTGGATTTCATCGAAAGCCAAATGGCCGATATGGCCGAACTGGTGCCAGGCTCGAATCGGACCAGTGGGCGCACGGTCACTTACACAGGCCAAGATTTCCCCGAGGTGTTCCGGGCCTGGCGGGCAATGTACAATCTGGCAGGTGTTACATGACTATTCCTCGCGCTGTGCTCGCGTTCACTGCAGCCGGGTTCATTGGGTTCGGACTCGCCTTTACCTTCTGGCCCGGCTCAATGGCAGCCTTGGTGGAGGTCGGTCTCCCTACACCGACGGCACGGGTGGACTTTGCCGCGACCTACGGCGGTTTCGAACTCGGCTTTGGCGCCTTCCTGTTGCTTGCGCTCCTGCGTCCCATCTGGATCGAGCCCGGCCTTTGGGCAGGACTCCTGGCCTTGGGCGGTTTCGCCACAGTGCGATCGGGGACCCTGCTCCTTACTGGCGCTCCAGTCAGCCCTGCGAACTACCTAGCGCTCAGTCTGGAATTGGCGGGGGTGCTGCTCAACCTGTGGGCTCTCAGGGCGGCGCGGCGGGGCCAGATCTCACTAACTGGGGGATGAGTCAGTACCCTCGGATGCCTTCTCTAACGGTTAGCGACGCGATTGTGCTCTGAGAGTAACCGGACGACCCTCGGCCATTCGTCTGGCCGGAGCTTGCTCTCTCCGCCAACTGCTACCAGCGGATGGGCGGTGTAGTAGGCTCCCCGACCGGTAACGAGACCACTGATTGGAACGCAGTAGTAGCATCGGCGAAAGATGAACACTGCCCGCTCTCCCGGGGTCATGGGGGCTGCACTGGACCAGTTGCTCGATCTGGACGTGACCGCCGGATACTGCACGACGATCTCGTTTTCGGCCAAACGGCCAAAAGCGAGTGGCGGGGTCATCCAGGCGGGCAGCATGCCAAGATCGGGCCGCTTGGCGCGCGTGAGCTTCCCTTTCACAACCGAATCCACCGAGACCTTCACATCGTACCAGGTCTCTTTTGCGCCGAGTTGAAATTGGGGGGTGATCACGCCATGCTGCGAAACGAGCTCCACGGGCGTCCCGAGAACGATGAGCTCGGCTTTTCGGATAGCTTGGCGCAGTACTGAGTCCGGGACCTGTCCCGCTGCCGGCATCTCCCCAGACAACGGAAGGGCCGGAGCCATGGCGCGCTGAACTGTGGAGCAGGAGGTTAGCAGCAGACCACAGCTTAGTTTCAGCGCCAGCGATGTTGCCGGAAGTCTGAGGTACATAGGTTTGATCTATCTGCGGCCGCCCGAGCGTACGTCTTACTATAGAGCCAAGCGCCGCCACAGGCCAGTCGCAAGCAGCTGATCCATACCGTGTTTACCGCAAAGAGCTGAACAACGTATGCCCCTCACATTATGCCAGTGATGACGGCTCTGGATGCCCTCGAGCGCCTCCGCGAGGGTAATCACCGCTTTGTTTCAGGCGTCCGAAGCATCGATAGCCTGCGGAGCCAGACTCGCCTCGGGGATTTCGTGGCGGGTCAGGAGCCATTCGCTGTCATTCTAGGATGCTCCGACTCACGAGTCCCGGTCGAGATCGTATTCGATCAGGGGCTGGGCGACCTGTTTGTGATTCGGGTAGCCGGAAACATCGTGGCGCCCTCTCAAATCGGGAGTGTAGAGTTTGCGGCGCAGCGGTTCGGCACTCGATTGGTTGTTGTTCTGGGACACACCCGCTGTGGTGCCGTCCAGGCGACTCTCGAAGAGCTGCAGCAACCAAAGGGCCGTCAGTCGCGGAACCTTAGCTCGATCGTGGACCGAATCCGGCCTTCCGTGGAGGGCCTGCTGGCGACGGACCTCAGGCAAGATCCCGAAGCGCTGGCGCAGCAGGCAATTCTGGCGAACGTCAGGGTATCCGCCAACGACTTACGACATGGATCGGCCATCCTGGAGCAAATGATTCAACGGGAGGGTCTCCTCATCATCGGCGCTGAGTATTCGTTGGAGACCGGTGTGGTCGATTTCTTCGACGGTGTCCCTTCCACCAGCTGATCAGGTGGGCGGAGCTGATTGCTTGGCGAATCCTGCCTCGTTCTGACCTCCAGCGCCGCACCGGATGAAAGCACACACGACTCGCGTAAACTCCCTTGGCGCACTGTAGTTCACGCAGTGTGGCCCCCGAATCACAACTAAGCGGCCACGCGGCAGCAGGCGCGTCACCTCTTCAGCCCAGTCCTGCGGGACGATAGGATCCCGTGATCCCCGTACGACAAGGGTTGGGGCCTGCACCCGGGGGAGCTTGTCTTCGATCCGATCAGCTAGAGTATTCCTGAAGGTGCGCAGCGAGCGGGACAGGCCGGCGAGTACGAAGTCTCGCAAATGCGCAAGGGTCAGGGAGGGACGCTCGTACGCCCAATCATGAAGCCAGCGGACGATCTGAGCTGGAGCGTTGCGGGCATTCGCATCGATTGTCGGTGCCGCGAGCACCAGCGCTTCCACCAGCTCGGGCCGCCGCGCCGCGAGGTCCACGACTATTTGGCAGCCCAGGGAGTTCGCCACCAGCGCCGCACGGGGGAGTCCGATGGCGTTCATCCACGCTGCAAGCGCATCCGCCAGCTCGGAAACATCTAGCACCCGTTTTGGCTTGCCACTCCTTCCGAAGCCAGGCAGATCGGGAGCATAGACAGGATACTCACCGACCAGACATCGAGCGGTGGGAACCATGTACACGCTCGAAATGACCTGACCGTGAACCAGGACGATGCTGGGACTCGAGCAGCGAGGTGTCCTGGAAATACCGGTGCGCGCGAACATCCGGAGCCCCTCGACATCGGTCCACAGGGCTCCGAGCCGGGGTTTCATACGGTCGCGGCAGCTACCGAGAGAACCTGTCGAATTGCGTCCTGCGTTCCCGGATTATTCATCATGAACGTATGGGTGGCGGGCACCAGGATCACAGGATCATCATCGTTGATGGGTGTTTCGGCCACAGCGACGATGCCATCATTTACCTCATGACCAAACGGGCTCCAGCGTCCGCGCGGCCCCGCCGTTCCTGCAATGATGGTGTATGGGATAAATGGCCTCGGGAGGGTGGCGTAAAACGCCAGGCTCGACAGGTTGATACCACATTCGCCCATGAGCCGCCGATACACCCAGTACACGCCAAGAGCACGAGCGAGCCGAGGTGGCCGGTTCGGCGTGCCTAACATTATGAGGTGACGAGGCGGCGGTCCGAGGACCCGAGGGAGCGCGGACCGCAGGAGGACGCCGCCGAGAGAGTGCCCGATCACGATATAGGGGCCGAGCTCCGCCAACGCTTCCATTCGTTGAACCAGCCGTTCGACGATAGCATCGTATCGCTGAGCAACTGCAGCATAGCCGAAGTGGTGGGGACTGTAGCCCCACGCACGTAACCGGCGCACCAGTAACAGGAATGACGCAGGAGTGCGCCAGAGCCCATGCACCAGGAGGAGATTCATGAATCGATATTTATACGCGACCTTGCGACGGACCCAAATTCCAGCCTTTCGAACCATAGTCCTGGGCAGCTTGGCGGTTCTCCTCAGCCTGGGGTGCGCCTCCATAACCCGCTCTGTTCGGGTACCGCCTGCGCCGGTAGTCGGCCGCTGGCCAGAGCCCGCGTTCCTTCCTGAGCGCCAGTGCCACGGTCGCTACGCGCTTGACGCCCTGGAGGGGTATGTCGCGAGGGCGCGGCTCGCCATGTGGCTGCCCAGCACCCGAAGCGTTGTCCTGGACCGGGAACGCCGATGCATCACTGTGGTCGTGAATAGCATAGGCGGCGGCCGCCTGGCAGAGTTGATCATGCGCGGGGTCGCGGTCCCAAGACGTGCCGTGCTGCTGTTGCTGGCAGGAACGGAACGCCAGGCTCGCCCACCGGCATAATTGCCCCGTGTCACTCAGCCAAGAGGACTTCTTGCCCACGGACATGCTTCAGCTCCTGGCCGGTATCGCTCTCGGCCTGCTGGTTGCCTGGTTGTATTTTCTCGCCTGGAAGACGCGGTATACGGCTGTGATCCGCGCGGATGCAGTGCTCAGGAGCCGGGCCGTTACCGCCGGCAAAGTGTATGAGCAATTCACCCCGTACCTTCCGGGCTTCCCATACAATCCCCAGGATGTGCGGTTTCTCGGGGGTCCGGTGGATCTCGTGATCTTCGACGGCCTCGCGGACGGGCACGTTCGGCGGATTGTGTTTGTGGAGATCAAGACCGGGGGAGCCATTCTGAGCCGCCGGGAGCGCGGGGTGCGAGACGCAGTGGAGGCCGGCGAGGTCGAGTGGGCCGAGCTGCGGGTCGCGACATCCCTCGCAGAGGGACTTGCCTGAAAACATGACACAGTTGCGAGACTCGACTGGCGGGCAGCTGTGACTGGCACTCGCAGCCTCGAGAGATTACGCTCTCTGGTCGCCTGCCCCGCTGGTTACTTCAACCTTCTTACCCACTGCTGACCTCATGGAATGGATTACCGACCCGCAGGCCTGGATCGGCTTTGCCACACTGACGGTCCTCGAGATCGTCCTGGGAATCGATAACATTGTTTTCATCTCGATTCTGGCTGACAAACTTCCAGCCGCGCAGCAGGGACGGGCTCGCCTCATTGGCCTTGGTCTCGCGATGCTCACACGCATCCTGCTGCTGCTGTCGCTCACCTGGGTCATTGGCCTCACCGCGCCGCTCTTTTCCGTAGTGGGAGAGGAAATCTCCGGTCGCGACCTGGTGCTCATCATCGGGGGGCTCTTCCTGCTGGCGAAGAGCACTCACGAGATCCACGGTAACCTCGAAGGGGAGGAAGGGGAGAAATCCGCTCGCGTGTATCCCTCGTTCGTCGGCGTGCTGATCCAGATCGCCTTGCTGGACATCGTGTTTTCGCTTGACTCGGTGATTACAGCCGTGGGCATGGTCGAGGAGGTCGGAGTGATGATTGCGGCGGTGGTGGTCGCTATCGTGTTCATGATGCTCTTCTCGGGCTCGATCAGCAGGTTTGTCAGCCGCCATCCCACCATCAAGATGCTGGCACTAAGCTTTTTGATCTTGATCGGTGTGACCCTCATCGCCGAAGGTCTCGACCAGCACATCCCGAAGGGCTACATCTACTTTGCGATGGCGTTCTCGATCGGAGTCGAGCTGCTGAACATGAGAGCGCGGAGAGTGCAGGCCGTCATCAAGCTCCGCAGTCCGTATGCTGAAAACCAGCCGGTAACATGACGCGAGAGCCAGGCGAGCCCAGGCGGTCAATCACGTTGCGTTTTCTGGCTGAGCCTGGAGATGTGAACTTCGGGGGCAAGGTTCACGGTGGAGCAGTGATGAAGTGGATCGATCAGGTCGGCTATACCTGCGCTGCCGGCTGGACCGGGACCTACTGCGTCACGGTGTATCTAGGAGGCCTTCATTTTCTGGCACCGATTCATGTCGGCGATCTCGTCGAGCTCCAGGCGCTGGTTATCCGGACGGGGAGAACCAGCCTGGATATCGCGGTGGATGTGTATGCCCGAGACCCCAAAGAGAGAGAGCGGCGCCGCACTGGCCACTGCGTGATCGTCTTTGTAGCGCTGGATCCCGGCGGGAGACCAGCTTCAGTGCCACAGTGGCGGCCTCAGAACGAGCTGGATCAGGCGCTGGAGCGCTATGCCGTGCGCCTGGCGGAGCTCCGGAAGCAGATGGATCTCGAAATGGACCGACATCTGGCCGTCAGAGCTGAGAATTAGCCCTACAGCGTCGGGTCGCGCCCACGGTTCCGCGCCTGCAGCCAGCGGGTGAGCGGAGCGAAGTACTCTACCATCGCCTTGGCATCCAGCTCGCGGCCGGTGGTCTCGCGAAGGACTTCCCGCCAGGGGCGGCTGGCGCCCGGCGCCATCAGTCGGCGCAGGAAGCGTAGCGCAGCCCGGCCATGACCTGCCCGGCTGCCGGCGCGCCGGGGC
>DATADG010000183.1:0-5285 GCA_036258655.1 Gemmatimonadales bacterium
ACGATGGCGGCAATCGAGTAAGCCACTCTCTTAAAAGTCTTCATGTACTCACCTCCTCCCACTTCCCCGATAGTCCGACATAGATCGGTCTTTCGTAGGAAGCAGAAGGATTATCCGTATCCCCCAGTTGGCCGGTCAACCGGCCTTTGAGACCTAATGGCTTTGCTGTAAGAGAATCACGTGGGTCGATTCGGCTAGATAACCGATTGTCCGCAAAAACCGTACGGCTGACGATTTAGCAGCCGATAGCACTTAAGGACGCAATCCGCGGAGTCAGCCATGACGCAGACAACTAAAGAGTCGCCGCCCGTAAGGAATGTCGCCGGAATCGCCTTTCAGGCGATCGTCGTCGTTCCCGCAGTGGTCCTGCTTGCCATGCACTTGTCCAGGCACCCAGAGTTGTGGGGGCGGCACAATTTGCTCTTCTGGTGTGTGGTTGTAGCCGTCGTGGAACTTTTGCCGGTTCCTGTCTCTAGGGTTCTGCAGCTCAGTCTCAGTTTTCCGATTCTGCTCGGTGTCGCCATCCTGTTTGATCCATTTACAGCAGGTGCTGTTGCATTCATAGGTGCCTTTGATTCGCGTGAGTTCCGCCGAGAAATACCCGCAATAACAGCTTTCTTCAACCGAACGCAGATCGCACTTTCGGTGATAGCTGGTAGTGCAGTGTTTCATTCCCTAGCGACCGTCCGTTCGTCAGTTACCATCCTCCTCCCGGCGGTACTGCTAGCCGCCGTCGCTGACTACTGCGTTAACGTCTTCCTTGTCACCCTTTTCGTGCGTTTCGTCCGCCAGCAAGCATTGCGAGTAGTCCTCTCGAACATGCGGCTTGGCGGCTTGCGAGACTTTTTGATGAACTATCTCGGACTCGCGTTCATTGGTGTGGTCATCGCGCGGCTTTATGACACGGTTGGGTTGTGGTCGGTCGCAGCCTTCGTCCTTCCTCTTATTTTCGCCCGGCAGATGTTCTTCCGAACTATGGCCCTCGAAGACGCTCACAAAGAGCTCCAGGACCGGGAACGGGTCCTCCGAGATCTATCGAACCGGATGGCTGAGGAGCGTCAGGACGAGCGAATGCAGATAGCCGCCTACCTTCACGACGACCTCGCCCAGATGCTCTTCCGGCTCACCCTTCAAGTCGAAATGGCGAAGAAGCGCCTGGCGCAGGGTGAGGTCAGCACCGTCGTCAACGATCTAGACGGTATCGCTGCCACCAAAGAGCAGACCTCTGACGCAATCCGGGCCCTGATTCGAGACCTGCACCGCTCCCCCATCGGACGGAAGGGCCTGGCCGAAGCGATCCAAAGCTTCGCCGAAGACATGAGCAAGGGCATCGCCACGCAAATCCATAGCGACGTGGTCGAGGTCTCCCTCCCACCGCCAATCCAGCTCCTCATCTACCAAATCGCCCGCGAGGCCGCGTACAACGCGCTGAAGCACGCCGAGGCGGAGAACATCTGGATCACCCTTCAAGAGATCGAGGACGGCGTACAGCTGCAGATCCGTGACGACGGAAAGGGATTCGACACGTCGGCACCGCCGCCAGAAGGCCACTTCGGCTCGGTCATGATGCGCGAACGCGCGCAGGTCGCCCGCGGAAAGCTTTCCGTCGAAAGCGAGATGGGCCACGGAACGACCGTAACCGCTTCGTTCCCCAAGGTCTGGGTCGAGGAAGGGACGAGGTTCGAAGCTGCGGAGCAACCCCCCGACGGCGACGGACAAGTACCGGCAGACGAACTTCCTACACGTCAAATCCGACGACTCCGGCGCGGAGTGCGGAAGCGACCCCACCAGGCGGCGCCGCCACGCGAGCCGGCGTCTGAGCCCGAAACTGCCCCAATCGGCTAGCTCAGATACCCGGACTCAGTGAGTTCGGCAGTCTGACTTTCGATGTACTGCCTTCGAGCCGGTGCCCCGATTCGGTGCTTCCCTCCGCCACCTCTTGTCGCGGACGCGAGTACCCACATCACCCCCAAGTAGGCGACCAGGTCACCCGGGCTGAAAACATTTCGAACCGGCGCACCAACGGGAATGGAGTCCGCCAGCGGCAGGAGCAAATCATCGGGTCGCTCCAGGTGGTGCTTGGCGCCTCCGCTCTCGATGAGTTCTTGACGCGTCTCGCCATACTCGGGCCCATAAGCGGCCCGAAGCGCTTCGTCCGTGACCGGCATTCCGCGATTCAGCGAGATCACAAAGACGTTTAGAAGGATCCCCACGAAGACGACGGGGAAGCCGGGGAACTGCTTGTTCTCGAGGATAAAGGCCAGGATGAGGAGGTAGGAGACGACCAAGAGCCCCGCTCCTATCCACCGCTCCACTCGAGGGTCATCGAACGCCGGTACGGGGACAAGCTGGAGTGCCAGTCCGATCAATGCGAGCGGCCAAACTCGAAACCGAACCGCAGCAAGGTTCCGGAGGCTGCCGCCGAAGATCAGACCAAGCAGGATCCCACCGACGACGACCGCGAGCACGAGCAGCACGTTCAAAGGCTACGTTGTTAAGGCCACCGAATCGAGAACCGTCTGGGTAGCCAGAGAACCACTCAGAATGGACGTTCAGAGCGAGGAAGCGCTAGGGGGTTGCTAGGCCGCGGACACGTTGTTGGTGGCTTCTGCCCGCTTCCGAACCATGACCTGCGCGATGATCTTGTCGTACTCGGTCTTGTGGGCCTTGACCAGCGAGCGAACGGCATCGACGTGGCCTTTCTTCCCGGCCACGCGTTCGTACTCTCGACGATGGCGCTTGAGTAGCTTTCCTTCGGCTTCTACCCGAGCGCGCGCTTCGATTCCGGACACCACTAATCAACTCCCGTTATCACCAATTGCCCCACGCAACGGAGCAACTGCCCCCCGCGCGCCAATATTCCCGGCACTCCGGTGGAAATCACCGCAGGACGGGAATCTGAGCGTCAATAGTTTGCACGATCCGGTCCGTTAATGCCAGCCCCTATCCACCCCGGCGTGCCGCGCTAACGTAGGAGTTGATAGCCCCCAACAGGAGCAAGGCGTGGCTCAGAACATCGTTCAAAAGGTGCTCGGCGAGCACCTGGTTTCCGGGAAACTGGAGGCTGGAGAGCCGATCACCTATCGGATCGACCAGGTACTACTCCAGGACGCCACCGGCACCATGGCGTGGATGGAGTTCGAGCAATTGGAGGTCGATCGGGTGAAGGTCCCGCTGGTCGTCCAGTACGTGGACCACAACATGATCCAGCTCGACTACAAGAACCCCGAAGACCACTTTTTCCTTCAAACCATTGCGGCCAAATACGGGGCCGTCTTCTCACGGCCAGGGAACGGAATCTGCCATTACGTCCACCTCGAGCGGTTCGCCAAGCCCTACGCGACGCTTGTCGGCGCCGACTCGCACACAACCACCGCCGGAGCTTTGGGGTCTTTCGCCCTCGGTATTGGCGGCATGGACGCCGCCGTCGCGATGGCGGGGTTCCCATTTGAACTCCAGTGCCCGGCCGTCGTGCGAGTGGTCCTGGAAAACGAGCTTCCCCCATGGGTCTCGGCCAAGGACGTCATCCTCGAGATGCTTCGCCGGCTCTCGGTGAAGGGCGGGATTAACAAGGCCTTCGAGTTCGACGGGCCGGGCGTGGCGACGCTCAACGCGACCGAGCGAGCAACGATCTGCAACATGATTCTCGAGCTCGGTGCAACCGCCGGCATCTTCCCCGCGGACGAGCAGTGCCGGCAGTTCCTGGAGTACCAGGAGCGACTCCAGGACTACCGTGAGCTGCTTCCCGACCCTGGTGCGGCATACGACGAGGAGATGGTGATCGATCTCGCTCGGCTCGAACCGCTGATCGCCAAGCCGTCGAACCCGGACAACGTGGTCCCGGTCCGTGAGGTAGCGGGCACGAAGGTCGCGCAGGTCTGCGTGGGATCCAGCGTGAACTCGAGCTACGAAGATCTGGCGATCCCGTCCCTGGTGGTGAAAGAAGGTGGCGTGCATCCAGACCTGGACATGACCGTGTCGCCTGGTTCGCGACAGATCTTTCGAACCATTGCGCAGACAGGTGTCCTTCAGGATTACATCGTTGCAGGAGCCCGAATCCTGGAGCCCGCGTGCGGGCCGTGCGTGGGCATGGGACAGGCGCCGCCCGAGGAAATCCCGTCCGTTCGCACGATGAACCGAAACTTCCCCGGGCGGAGCGGAACCGTCCGCGATCAGGTCTTCCTCGCTTCACCGGCAGTGGCCGCGGCGACGGCCCTGAAAGGCGTCATTACCGACCCTCGCGATCTCGGCTACGACCCTCCGAAGATCGAGGTCCCCAAGCCGGTAATCGAGGACACCATGCTGATCCATCCACCTCCGCCAGAGGAAGCGGCGAAGGTCAAGGTCTTCCGCGGTCGCAACATTCAGCCGCCGCCCGTTCCCCCGGATCTCCCAGACGAGCTGACCGGCAGGGTGCTGATCGTCCTCGGCGACAACATTTCCACCGGATCAATGTCGCCCGACGGCGTCCTGGTCATGCAGGAACGGTCGAACATTCCAGTGATCGCCGAGTACTGCTTCCGGAAGGAGGACCCAGAATTCGTCTCGCGAGCGCATGAGTGGGGCGGTGGGTTCATCGTGGCAGGAGACAACTACGGCCAGGGGTCCAGCAGGGAGCATGCCGCGCTCGCCCCGCTCCAGCTCGGCGTCCGGGCGGTCTTCGCCGAAGCATTCCACCGGATTCACCGCAGGAACCTCATCAACAACGGCATCGTTCCGATCCTGATCGACGACGAGATCCACAAGCGGGCGCAGGTTGGCCAGGAGTGGCGGCTCCCAAGGATCCGAACCGAGATCGGGGACGGCTCGAATGAGCTCACCATTGAGGTGGATGGCGAACGATTCTCGGGTCAGGCGAAGTTCTCGGATACCGAGCGCCACCTTCTCCTGGCTGGAGGATTGCTCCAATACCTGAAGCAGCGCGCCGCCTGAGCTCACGGGCGAGCCCAAAAACGGGGGCGTCCAGGGCCATCACGCCGGAGACAGCCAGGCGCCTCGCCATTACCAGGCAGCGGCTCGCCGGGCCGGTTCCGAAGCCAGGCAGGAAAGGGATCATGGACGTCGCCCGCGACCTCGGCTGCCTTCAGCTCGATCCCATCAGCGTCGTGGCGAAAAGCCACCTTCTGGTCCTCTGGAGCAGGCTCGGACCGTACGCGCTCAAAGATCTCGACGCGCTCCTGTGGCGCGAACGCCGCCTCTTCGAGTACTGGGCGCACATGGCCTCGATCGTCCTTACCGAGGACTATCCGATTCACCATCTGCTGATGCGTCAGTACCCGCACGGC
>DATADG010000184.1:0-10204 GCA_036258655.1 Gemmatimonadales bacterium
CTTGTCGATCTGGTCGTAGGCGGTAAACTGCGCCAGCCCCTTCTTCGCCTGAATCGCCGTGATCGCCGCCGTCAGCGTCGTCTTCCCGTGGTCCACGTGCCCAATCGTCCCCACGTTCACATGCGGCTTGGTGCGCTCGAACTTTGCCTTCGCCATGGTCCTCTGATCCTGGTTAAGAGTCGCGAGTCACGAAGTCGCGAGTCGCCTAGCTCTTTGCCTTTGAGATGATCTGTTCCGCGATCTGCTTCGGCACTTCCTCATAGTGATCGAACTGCATCGAGTACACGGCCCGGCCCTGAGTCATGCTCCTGAGCTGGGTGGAGTACCCGAACATCTCCGCCAGCGGCACGTCAGCCGCCACCACCTGGGCGTCACCCCGCTGCGTCATCCCACCGATCTTGCCTCGCCGACTGGAGAGGTCTCCGATAACGTCCCCCAGGAAGTCAGCGGGCGTCACGACTTCGACCTCCATTACCGGCTCGAGCAGGACGGGACTGGCCTGCCTGGCAGCTTCCTTGACTGCCATCGACCCCGCGATCTTGAACGCCATTTCGGAGCTGTCGACCTCGTGATAGCTGCCGAAGACGAGCGTCGCCTTGACGTCAACCATGGGATACCCGGCGAGAACGCCGCTCTCCAGTGCCTCACGGATGCCGGTCTCGACCGGCTTGATGAACTCACGCGGGATCACCCCACCGACGATCTTGTCTTCGAACACGAACCCGCCACCCGGCGGCGTCGGCTCGAAGTTGATGACCACGTGGCCGTACTGTCCCTTACCGCCGCTCTGGCGAATGAACTTGCCCTCGACGTTCGTCACCGGCCTGCGGATGGTCTCCCGGAAGGCCACCTGCGGCTTGCCGACATTGGCTTCGACCTTGAACTCACGCTTCATCCGGTCGACCAGGATCTCGAGGTGCAGCTCGCCCATGCCGGCGATGATGGTTTGGCCGGTCTCCTGGTCCGAGCGCACGCGGAACGTGGGGTCCTCTTCCTGGAGCTTCTGCAGGGCCGTGGCCAGCTTGTCCTGGTCGGCCTTGGTCTTCGGCTCGATCGCGACGTCGATCACCGGATTCGGGAACTTCATCGCCTCGAGGATGATCGGCTTCTCCTCGTCAGACAGCGTGTCGCCGGTACGGGTTTCACGAAGACCGATAGCCGCTGCGATGTCACCCGCAAGCACTTCCTCGATTTCGTCCCGCTTGTTGGCGTGCATCTGGAGCAGTCGGCCGATTCGTTCCCGTTTGTCCTTGGTGCTGTTGTAGACGTAGCTGCCCGACTTGAGTCCTCCCGAATACACCCGGAAGAAAGTCAGCCGGCCCACATAGGGGTCGGTTGCGATCTTGAACGCCAGGGCGGAGAATGGCTCGGCATCCGAAGCGCAGCGCTCGATGTGGGTGTCGTCGTGGAGGGGCAAGTGGCCCTTGATGGCAGGAACGTCGATGGGGCTGGGGAGGTAGTCGATGACTGCATCGAGCAGCGCCTGGACGCCCTTGTTCTTGAACGCGGCCCCGCACAGCACCGGCACGATCGAGCCGGTCACGGTCGCTCTGCGAATGGCGCGCTGAATCTCCTCATAGCTGAGCTCGGCTCCACCGAGGTACTTCTCCAGCAGCTCCTCGTCGTGCTCGACCGCGGCTTCGATGACCTCGTGGCGGGCGGCCTCGACCTGCTCCTTGTACTGATCGGGCACCGGAAACTCGGTGAAGGTCTTACCCAGCGTTTCCTCATCGAACACCACTTCGACCCGGCGGAGCACATCGATATGGCCGGTGAACATCTCGCCCGAGCCGACCGGCAGCTGGATGGGGTAAGCCTTCTTCGTAAGCCGGTCGCGGATCATCGAGAGACAGCGGTCGAAATCAGCGCCGACCCGGTCCATCTTGTTCGCGAAGATGATCCGGGGCACGCCGTAGCGGTCGGCCTGACGCCACACCGTTTCGGTCTGGGGCTCCACCCCGGCCACCGAGTCCAACAAGGTAACGGCCCCGTCCAGCACTCGAAGCGAGCGCTCCACTTCGACCGTGAAGTCCACGTGGCCTGGTGTGTCGATGATGTTGATCCGGTAGGGAGTGCCGTTCCTGGTCCAAAAGCAGGTGGTCGCGGCCGAAGTGATCGTGATGCCCCGCTCCTGCTCCTGCTCCATCCAGTCCATCGTGGCGGCGCCCTCGTGGACCTCACCGATCTTGTAGTTCTTGCCGGTGTAGTAGAGGATCCGCTCGGTCGTAGTCGTCTTTCCGGCATCGATGTGGGCCATGATGCCGATGTTGCGGTAACGATCGAGAGGAGTTTGTCGAGGCATCTGTAATGTCTCTGTTCTTGTTAGTCGGTCGGCGGTACCCCGCCGCCCTGCTGCTCTACCGGCAGTACGGCGGTCACTCTACTGCCGAACCATCGCTTACCTGCCGGCGTCCCGCCTTACCTAACGAAAAAGCGGGGCGACCGACCGGGACGCATCCCGTGGTATCGCTCCGCGCACATCCGGCTTTCGCCTGGATGAGGACCAGCCACGGTCCCACGCGTTGTCATTAGAAGATCAGAGGTGGCTCGGGACCAGTCTGAGTCACGTAATCCGATGTTTGCGGCGGCAAAAATGCCAAGCCGGCGAAAAATAGGGGGTTAGGTTGCAGTGTCAACCCTGGAGGAGACCAAAAAACAGAGAAGGGCGCCTCCGAAGCGCCCCTCTTGTTTCTTCCTGCTTGCGCAGTTTCCCGCTTACCACCGGTAATGCGCAAACGCCCGGTTGGCCTCCGCCATGCGGTGCGTGTCTTCCTTCTTCTTGATCGTGTTTCCCTCGCCCTTGGACGCCAGGATCAGCTCTGCGGCCAACCGCTCGGCCATCGTCTTCTCTGTGCGAGTCCGGGAGAAGGAGATGATCCACCGCATCGCCAGGGCGGTCCGACGCTCGGGACGGACCTCGACTGGAACCTGGAGCGAGGCACCACCCACTCGCCGGCTCTCCACCTCCAGCGTCGGCTTAGCATTGTTGATCGCCTGCTTGAATACGGAAACACCGGGCTGGCCGGTTCGCTCCTCGATGATGTCCATGGCCGTGTAGAAAATTCCTTCGGCCACGCTCTTCTTCCCCTCATACATCAGGTTGTTGACGAACTTGGATACAGTCTGGCTATCGTACCGCGGGTCCGGGGGAACCGGACGCTTAACGGACTTGCTGCGTCGACTCACTACTTACCTCCCTTGCCGCCGGCGGCTCCGGCCTTTGGTCTCTTGGCGCCGTACTTCGACCGGCTTTGACGACGGTCATTGACACCGGCCGAATCCAGCGTTCCCCGCACTATATGGTAGCGCACACCGGGCAGGTCCTTTACCCTGCCGCCGCGGATCAGCACGATGGAGTGCTCCTGAAGGTTGTGGCCTTCGCCGGGGATATACGCGGTAACCTCGAAGCCGTTGGTCAACCTGACACGGGCCACCTTCCGGAGCGCAGAGTTGGGCTTCTTGGGCGTGGTCGTGTAGACCCGGGTGCAGACCCCGCGCTTCTGTGGATTGGCCCGGAGTGCCGGCGCCTTGTCCTTTGCCTCGACGTCTTTCCGGCCGCGCCGGATGAGCTGATTAATAGTCGGCATAGTCCTGCTGCATGAGATAACGAGAACCCTGTTCCAGGGCAGACCGACAAAAGTAGAAGGAGGCCAAGCTTAGGTCAAGAAAATCGGGGTGGCCCTGCTGTCTTTTGCACTCGACGCTGGCTTTTTGAAAGGTTAAGCCCTCGCAAACTCCCGCAAATCCTCATCTTGCCGTGACTTTCAAGAGCGGCCTCCAAATTGCCCCCTGCCTGGTCCAGCGAGCAGTTGCCCCGGGTTGCTGAAGGATCGTCGGTCCGCCAGCCCGAACAAGCCCATAGCGAATAGCCCTTAGCGAATAGCAACCGGAGTCGCCGTGTCTCACTCAGCTCGATGGTTCCTCGGCATCGTCATGGCCGGGTGTGGCGCCATCAGCGCTCACGCACAGCAAGCCCCAACGCCAGGTCCGGCGCGCTCCGCTGTCGTGGCAGACACTCAGACCGTCTCCGACGAGCCCACAGAGGTTACGCTGCCCGAGCGGGACCGGAAGGACGTCCCCTGGAAGTCGTTCTCGGAAGTCACCAAGAACGCGAAGGTTCAGCAGGGGCTCTTCACGATGTACTCCAAGCGGGATAACACCTACATCTCGCTCGCCCCGAATCAGCTCGACCGCGACTACCTCCTGGTAACCCAGCTCTCGCAGGGAATTGGCGAACTCGGGATCGATGGCGGCAGTTCAGTGCGATCCGACCTCATCCGATTCCACCGGTCGGGCGACCGGATCGAGCTCTGGGTGGTAAACCCCCGCTTTGCCGCCGCGTCCGGTACCCCTATGGCTCGCACAGTCGAGTACTCCTTCGGGCACTCAGTAGCCCAGTCATTCGCCATAGCCACCATGCGGGACAATGGAGAGATCCTCATCGATCTCACCTCGTTCCTCCTGTCTGACTGGGCCGATCTGGGCTCTGTCTTTCAGGGTGTCGCCGCCCAGCGCAAGCTGTCGGGGAGCATCTTTCTCGACCGGGAGCGGTCGAGTGTCCAGCGGCTGCAGCTCTTCCCCGGAAACTTCGAAGCTGAAGTTCGGCTCACCTATCAGTCCAACCGGAACCTCCGGCTCGACGCCATCGCGGACTACCGTTGGATTCCGGTCGGCGTCCACTATTCGATTCTCGAGCTGCCCAGGACGCCCATGCGCCCCCGCTACGCCGACGAGCGGGTGGGTTACTTCGTGTCGGCGATAAAGGATTTCTCTCGCGACACCGCCGAGACGTTCTTCGTTCGTTTCGTAAACCGGTGGCGGCTGGAGAAGCGCTATCCTGGTGCGGCGATCAGCGAGCCTGTCAAACCGATCGTCTACTACATCGATCGTACCGTGCCCCTCGAATGGAGGCCCTGGGTGCGTGCGGGCATTCTGGAATGGAATCGCGCATTCGAGGAGGCGGGCTTCCGGAATGCGATCCAGGTACTCGATGCCCCTGACGATACCCTCTGGAGCGCCGAGGATGCGCGGTACTCCACCGTCCGCTGGACCGCGACTAACCGATCGGTCTATGCGGTTGGCCCGTCGAACGTAGATCCCCGGACCGGCGAAATCCTCAACGCTGATGTGCTGGTGTCGGCCTCATGGATCCAGACTTGGCGCGGTGAATCGGGGGAGTACCTGGCGCCAACTGCTGCAGTCCGATCGGTGTTCGTTGAGGACAGTGCCGCCAGCCGGCCCGAGGCCGAGTCGCGGCTCTGCAGCCTGGGAGAAGGCCTGCGGCGTCAAGGCACGCTTACCCGTGCGCTTCTGGCTGCAAGAGGCAAGAACGAAAGCGCAGCAGCCCGGATGTACATCGGCCAGGCGCTGAAAGCGCTGATTATGCACGAGATCGGGCACACGCTCGGCCTTCGGCACAACTTTCGAGGCTCTGCCGGAATCACTCGAGCCCAGCTGGCCGACCGGGCATACACTCGAGAGCATGGTCACGGGGTGTCGGTGATGGACTATAGTCCGCCGACTCTTTCACTCGATTCAAAGAAGCCGGCGGAGTACTACGCTCCCACGATCGGCAGCTACGATCGCTGGGCAATCCGGTATGGCTACACTCCGCTGGCGACCTCTGGTTCCGCCAGCCACGCCAAAGGCGCCGAGGCGATCGCTCCTGAATGGCGTCCTGACGCGGAGAGTGCCGGTCTGCGTGCGATTGCCGCGGAGGCTGCTGATCCATCCCACCTCTACGGCACCGACGAAGATGCCGGCTTCGGCGGCCTCGGCCTGGACCCGACAGTTTCCCGCTACGATCAAACCGACGATCCGCTCGGGTGGGCACGTGATCGTGTAGCTCTGATCAACAGCCTCTTCGATTCGCTGCCGGCCCGGATGGTCGCGCCGGGAGAAGGATATGCGCGTTTGCGTGCGGCGTTTACCGATCTTCTCACCGATCGGTGGTACGCGATGCTGATCACGACCAAGTACCTCGGTGGAGCGATGACGGCGCGCGACCATCGGGGCGATCCGGCTGCGCGACCCGCTTTCGTCACCGTGCCTGCAGCAGTTCAACGCCAGGCTCTGGCGTTCATCGCCGAAGTGGGTTTTGGAGAACAGGCATACCGCTTCAGCCCGCACCTCCTGAGCCATCTCGGCCCCAACCGCTGGCGTCACTGGGGTTCCCTGCCGGGCGCTGACGGTCGGATCGATTTCCCGCTGCACGATTGGGCCATGACGCAGCAGGGAGCCCTGCTCGATCAGTTGCTCGATCCGGCGGTGCTGTCCCGCATCCGTGACGCCGAGCTGCGGGCGACGGACACCCAGCCCACGGTCACAATCCCTGAGCTGTTTGCCACTCTCACGGAAGCGATTTGGTCCGAGGTCGGCTACCCCGCCGCGGACGGCAGGCCTGCTCTGCCCCGCAACGTCACCTCCGTACGGCGGGACCTGCAGCGGCTGTATCTGAACAGTCTCATCCGGATGATCGTGAACCCCCTGCCCGACACCCCGGAAGACGCTCGCACTCTGGCACGCGTTACGCTGGCTGAATTGGGCAGCCAGCTGGACCGCGCGCGCCGAGCCGAGCTCGACACCTACACTCGGGCGCACCTGATCGATTCGCGGGAGCGGATCAACCAGGCACTTCATGCGCAGATGTTTCAGAACGCAGGAATGACGAGGTAACGATCATGCTATTGAATGGTTCTTCGGATCCTTCGCCGCTGGTTCAGACCGCCGTGTACATGGCCGGCATTCTCGCTGGCTATGTCCTCCTGCTCAGCCCCGATGAGTGGCAGCGCGCCTGGGAGACTATCAGAAGCACATTCTTGAGGCGAACTCAAGACTAGCTCATCGCTCCGTCGCCGCGGGGTGCGTTATGTTCCCCGCATGAGGACCAGTCAGCGCGGGCCCGCACTTCACGTCAGTGGTCTCCGCAAGGCATACCGCGATGTTATCGCCGTGGACGGTCTCGATCTCGAGACCTATGCCGGCGAGTGCTTTGGGCTTCTCGGCCCGAATGGCGCAGGCAAGACCACGACCATCGAGATCTGTGAGGGCCTGACTACTCCCGATGCCGGTGAGGTGGTTGTGCTCGGCCGACGCTGGGGGAAGGACGACACCTCCCTCCGCGAATTCCTGGGAATCTCACTGCAGGAAACGCAGTTCTCGGAAAAGCTCACGGTTTCCGAGACGGTGCAGCTATTCCGCAGCTTCTACTCTCATGGGCCTGCTCCGAACGACGTCATCGGCATGGTCCAGCTCCAGGAGAAGGCAGGCGCCCGGGTCGGACAGCTGTCCGGCGGCCAGAAACAGCGACTGGCGCTGGCCTGTGCTCTAGTCGGCGATCCCGAGCTGCTTTTCCTCGACGAGCCCACCACCGGTCTGGACCCCCAGTCCCGCCGCCAGCTCTGGGATCTGATCGACGGCTTCAAGTCGGATGGACGTTCCATTCTCCTCACTACCCACTACATGGACGAGGCCGAGCGGTTGTGCGACCGGGTGGCCATCGTCGATCATGGGCGGATCATCGCGCTGGGAACACCTCAGGAGCTTATCGCTCAATTGCGGGCGGAGTACGTGCTCGAGTTTGCCCTCGCCGAGAAACAAGTCGTGGACGAGGATCCACTACGCCGGATCGAGGGCGTCTGTGCCGCCACCCGGCGGAATGGGACCTACCGGCTGCAGGTAGATGAGCTTCACCGCGCCATGCCGGCTCTGTTGAACGAGCTCAGACGCCAGGGTGTGCAGTTGGCCGAGCTGAGAACTCACTCGGCGACGCTGGAGGACGTGTTCGTCTCGCTTACGGGGAGGCACCTTCGGGATGACTGAGCGTCGGCGCTGGGCCGATCACCCGCTGGTTCAGCTCACCCGGGTTCGGTACCGCGAGTTCTTCCGTGAGCCCGAGGCGGTGTTCTGGGTGTTCGTCTTTCCGGTTCTGCTGGCGGCAGGGCTGGGCATTGCATTCCGGAATCGAGCGCCGGAGCGCGTGCTTGTCGGCGTGGTGGCGAATCCGGAGGAGAGCGGCTGGATAGACAGCCTTCAGCGTGGAGGTGAGCTGCAAGCTTCCCTGATGAGTGACTCAGCAGCGGCTCAGTCACTTCGAGACGGAGAGATCGCGCTCGTCGTGGCACCACTACCGGGCGGACGAGTCGAGTACCGATACGATGACACTCGGCCGGAGGGGAGGACCGCCAGACTTCTGGTGAACAATGCGTTGCAACGAGCCACCGGCAGACTCGATCCCGTACCCGTAGAGGACCGGATCGTTCGGGAGCGAGGCGCCCGTTATATCGACTTCCTGATACCCGGTCTCATCGGCATGAACCTGATGGGAAGCGGGATCTGGGGTCTCGGGTTTGCCATCGTCGATGCGCGCAAAAAACGTTTGCTCAAGCGGCTGATCGCGACACCCATGTCGCGTTTTCAGTACCTCGCCAGCTTCGTGCTCTCCCGATTGACTCTGCTCTTTATCGAGGTCGGCGTGCTGCTCGGGTTTGGGGTCCTCGCGTTCGGAGTGCCGCTACGCGGCTCATTCCCCTTGCTGGTGGTTGTGTGCCTGCTCTCTTCTCTCGCCTTCGCCGCGCTCGGTCTCTTGATCGCATCTCGGGCGCAGACCATTGAAGGCGTCTCGGGACTCATGAACCTCGTGATGCTTCCGATGTGGATCTTCTCCGGAGTGTTCTTCTCCGCCTCTCGCTTCCCGGATGAGATTCAGCCTCTCATCCAGCTGCTGCCGCTCACCGCGGTGATCGATGCTCTTCGGGCCAACATCTTGCGAGGCGAAGGCTGGCTGACACTGGCTCCGGAGCTCGCGATCATAACTGGCTGGCTGGTCGTCAGTTTTTTTCTGGCGCTCAGGCTGTTTCGCTGGCGATAGTTCTCCAAGGTGTGATAGCCAATTGTGCTGCCATATTCCGGGGTTAGTATGTCACACACTCACGATCTACATGCGAGCTTATTAAAAGGAGGTAGTTCATGATGCGAGCACTACATATACTATCGCTATGTGCGCTGGCGTCTCTCGCTGCTCCGCAGCTCGCTCTCGCGCAGGCGCCTGGAGCACAGAAGCCCGGACCGGAGCACAAACGGCTTGGGTTTTTCGTCGGCAAGTGGAACACTGAAGGTGAGATGAAGCCGGGCCCCATGGGTCCCGGTGGAAAGATGAAGTCGACCGACACATGCGAATGGTTCGAGGGGAACTACAGCGTGATCTGCCGCTACGAGGGAAGCGGCCCGATGGGCCCCAGCAAGGGCATCGGCATCCTGGGCTACAACCCCGAGGAGAAGGTCTACACCTATTACGGCGTGGACAACTCGAGCATGAACATGGCCTCAGTGCCAAAGGGCAGGGTGAAGGGCGACACGTGGACCTACACCGATGAAGGCACCATGGGCGGCAAGAAGTTCAAGACCAGAGTGACAATCAGGGAAGTCTCACCCACCGAGCAGAGCTTCCGAATGGAGATGCAGGGGCCCGACGGTAAGTGGGCCACCATAATGGAAAGCAAGGGCACGAAAGAGTCATAGAAAGGGGCGATGGGGCGGCGGGGCGGGAGCAGCAAAGAGAAACGGCGCCGGGTGTGATCCCGAGCGCCGTTCGTTTTACTGCCCGTTCGTTTTACTGTCCTGCTGCCCCGCCGCCCGCCTACTCCTCGTCTCCTATCAACCCCGCTGCGGTGAGCTGCGGCTGGGCTACCGGCACCTCCTCGATCCGCGGTGGCGGCGGCTCGTAGCCCGCCGGCGGCTCGATGTCGATCTCGGCGTACCGGTAAATACCACTGCCGGCCGGGATCAGGTGTCCGATGATGATGTTCTCCTTGAGGCCCAGGAGATCGTCCTTCGCCCCCCGGATCGCTGCGTCCGTGAGCACTCGGGTGGTCTCCTGGAACGACGCCGCTGAAATGAACGACTGGGTCGTGAGACTCGCCTTGGTGATTCCCAGCAGCACCGGCTCGGCCTGCGCCGCAGCACCCTTCCGCTTCACGACACGCTCGTTTTCGTCGCGGAAGGTGAGACGGTCCACCGTCTCCCCCTCGAGGAAGTCGGTGTCACCCGGATCGGTGACGCGCACCTTCTGCAGCATCTGGCGCACGATCACGCCGATGTGCTTGTCGCTGATGCGGACGCCCTGCAGGCGATAGACCTCCTGCACCTCGTTGAGCAGATACTCCTGCACTGCGCGAGGCCCCTTGATCAGGAGGATGTCGTGCGG